>DAOLNV010000001.1:0-154491 GCA_035416745.1 Candidatus Hydrogenedentota bacterium
AGATGAATCTCCTGAAACTCGCCGCGCTCGATAATGACAGCCAGACTTAAGGTTCTGTTCTCCGCGAGGGCGGTGCGCGCCGCACCGAGGAAATCCTTGAGCTGGCGCCGGTTCTCAATCGCTCTATCGTTCACGCGCAAGATGTGATCCCCAACGGCGATCCCGGCGGCTTCATATATGCGCGCTCCCTGTGGCCCGTTCTCCGGAGGCGCCCACAAACCGTTGAAGACCTCCCGCGAAGGAACCGGTTCGCCCAGGCGGGCATTCATGTCCTGGTTAACCTGAAGCAGTTGCTCGATGCCTACCAGCAACACCCCGGCAAGGTATTCGACGCCCTCGCGAGCCGTCTCGCGGGGCAGGGTCACGGTACGCTCCGCAACAATCCGCGGATGAAACGCGAAGCGCACCTGGATAGGACTGCCTTCCCGCACGATCTCAAACTCCAACTGTGGCGATATGGTTTGGTTCTCGAGATACTCAGCCAACACCGCGCGCGCGGAAGGCGGCCCGTCGATAGAGTTACCGTTGATGCTTGTCACCCGGTCGCCGGCCAATAGACACAGCCGTTTCATCGCGTCGGCCATCGGGCCCTCGGCAATTGCCAGGCCCGCCTGGGACGATGGAGCGGGTTCGGGCTGGCCGAGCAGGCCAACCAGGCGTTCAAGGCGCTCTCGCGCGCGTTCCCCGGTCGTATGCACGATCGCGGCCCGCATTGCCAGGCGCTCTTGCTGCGGCCATCGCTCCCCGAGCCGCGAGGCTTTCGCGGCGGCGTAACGTTCCCGCAGCGTGCTTCCCGGGGTTGCGTTCAACTGTTCCATGCGCCATGGTCCCGCGAAATGGGCGGTCACGCGGCCGTCCCAACCCGCGGCCAGCATGCTTCGCGAATCCTGCAGGAATTGCGCGTCAAGAAACGGATGATCGCCGCTCGCCAAGGTCACCAACTCATCGCCCGTGCCCGTTTCCCATATGCGTACCGTCTCATCATACGATGCGGTCAGAATGCGGGCGCCATCAGGGCTGAACCGTGCCGATATCACTTCGTCACCATGACCAACGAGTTGATACGACGGTTCGCCACTCTCGACATCCCAGCATACTACCGAGCCGTCGTTAGACGCGGACAGCAGATGCGAGCCATCCCCATCGAACGCCACGTCGTTTACGCAGCCCGCGTGTTTGGCCAGGACATGAAGCTCGGCGCCGGTTTTCGCGTCCCACAGACGAACCGTATTGTCGTTGGCTCCCGTGGCGAGCAAGGTTCCATCGGGCGAGAACGCCACGCAGAGCAGCCGGTCCGTGTGGCCACGAAGCACCCATTGCTCCTTGCCCGAGCGCGCTTCCCAAACGCGCGCTGTCCCATCTCGCCCTCCTGTAACGATGGTGTCGCCGGTGGGGCTGAATGCGATTGCCAGAACGCGTCCGCGGTGCCCGAAATAATGCGAGACTGTTTCGCCGGCGCCTGTATCAAGCACGAATACGCTGAATTCGTCCAAGGGAGCGGCGAGGAGAGAGCCGTCAGCGTTGAAGGCCGCCGATGCCGGCCCGAAGTGCGAAAAACATCGATGGGAAATCTGCGGGACCAGCTCGCGGCCATCATACAGGGCGAGGCCGCAGTCTTGGGTCGCAATAGCGATACGATTTCCGTCTCCGCTGACGACAACCTTGTGGACTGGCCCCGTTTGCTCGAGCAGAATACGCTGCGTGAGCGATCTCCGGGCATCCCATACTCGAGCGGTATTGTCTCTCGCGGCCGTGATTATGCGCTGGCTATCCGGGCTGAACGCCGCGGCCGCCACCCCCGCTTCATGCCCCGTAAAAGACGTGACCAGCGTAGCCCTGGCAATATCCCATACCGTCACCAGGCCCGCGTCGGATAGCAGAAGAACCATGCTTTGGTCCGGGCTGAATGCTCCGTTCTTGACTTCTTCCCCGTGGTTGAAAGAATTCACGAGACTTCCCGTTGCAACGTCATACAGGCGGCCGACGGCATCCGTTGCGGCTGCCAGCAGCAGCTGGTCATCGGGCGAAAAACACGTCCGCACAACATCGGCACTGCCCGGCTTGGTTCGGAATATCTCTTTGCCCGCCGAGATATCCCAAACGACCGCCGCGCCGTTGTCTACATAGCAGACACGAGACCCCGCCGCGCTGTAGACAGGAAATGCGCCCCGCATAATCTGCACCGGGGTGCGGCTGGCGGCGGGAGTCCACAGGTACAGTTGGCCCTTCTGGGTGGCGCTGATCAGCGTCGTGCCATCCGGGCTCGGGTGTACGCTCACGACTTCGCTGTCGTGACCTTCGAGGATGTCCAGTTGTGCTCCTGAACGGGCGTCCCAAATCCTCACGGTGCCGTCGTTCGAGCCCGTGACCAGGCGGTTGCCGCCAGCTTCGAACTGTGCCGACCTGACGGAAGCCGAGTGCCCTTTGAACACGACCTTCTCTTGCGCCGTGGCCGCGTCGAAAAGGCGCGCCGTCCCATCCCAGAGTTCCAGCACGATCGAGGATTCATCGGGGCTGAACCGGCCTCCATTTATGAGTGCGTAGGGCGTCTTGATCACCGTCAGGGGCGCGCCATCGGCAGCGTTCCAGATGCGCGCGGTTTTGTCTCCCGCGAGGGTCAGGATACGCGTTCCCGGTTTGTCGAACGTGGCCTGAAACACGATGCCCTCGTGTCCCCGGAGCGTGAACAGGTCCTGATTGCATTGTTCGAGAAGATTGCCCCACTCCCAGTCACGGCGCTGCTCCGAGATGGACCAGACAAGCTTGTTCGCGCCCGCGAAATTCCGCTGCCGCACGTAGGCCTGAAGAAGCCGTATCTGGGCCACATACGCGGTGTGTTCGGCTTCTTCTCTGGCTTTCTCTGCCCGGTCTTCCGCCACGATGGCCTTATCCCGTGCGTCCTCGGCGAGCATGCGTTGGATGCGTTCGCGGTTTCGCGCCTGGTAGATCTGGATGTAGGAGAACACGGCAAGAAAGAGAATGATGCCCGCCGCCGCTGCAACCACGTGCAGCACCGTCCGGTGTCTTGCGTAGTAGCGGCGCGCCAGTTCCCGGAGGCTGTACCGGTAAGTACGCACCAACGCCCCCGTCTGGAACCGTTTCACCTCCTCCGCAAGCGCCACCACGGATTCATAACGGTCGGAAGGCTTCTTTTGCAGGGCTTTCTCGCAGATGCTTACAAGCTCGGGGGGAGCATCGCGTTCTTTTTCGAGGACGGGCGGGACTTCTTGAAGGATAACCCTCCGCATGGTTTCGCTGGCGGTATCGGCTCGAAAAGGCGTGGTGCCCGTGAGAAGTTCATATAACACTACTCCCAGCGAGTACAGGTCGGACCGTTCGTCAATCTGCTCTACCAGTCCCTGAGCCTGCTCCGGAGGCATATACTCCGGCGTCCCCATGGCCTGCCCCGCCTTCGTCTCCGGAAGGGGAGTCTCCTTGCCCGCAAGCCGCTGGGGCATATCGCGAATCTGTTGTTCGAGGGGATCTTCCGGCTGCGACTTTACCTTGGCGAGTCCCCAGTCAAGCACCACCGTTTCGCCAAACTCACCGATCATGATATTCGACGGTTTGATGTCGCGATGCAGCACTCCCCGGCTGTGGGCATAGGCGACGGCTTCGCACAGGTCGACGAAATGGGGGAGAAGGGCCAGGCGTTCGTCCAGCGTACTGCATGCGCGTAAGGCCCGGGCAAGCGAGCGGCCCCGCACGAGCTTCATCGTGTAATACAAATTGCCATTCGGGCGCCGCCCGATTTCGTATACGGGCACGATCGAAGGGTGCTCGAGCCCGGCGGTAACGCGCCCCTCTTGCAGAAAGCGCGCCGCAACCGCGGCCATGTACCGCACGGGGGTCTTCTCGGGCAGTATCATGCTTGTCTCGCTCGTGGGCAGAAGCTCCTTGAGCGCAACATCCCGCCCCATTTTCAAATCGTGGGCCAGCAAGATACGCCCCATCCCTCCCCGGCCATACTCGGACGTCTTCGTATAACGCCCCGGGATTTCTTCTATGGGCTCCATTTCGCCCCACAGCGAGAACGAAAAAGGGGCATCCTTCATCGGGGTGGTGGTGCGGCCGCGCGGGGTAGAAAGCGTTCGGGCAGGGTCCAGGGACCTCCATAGGGCCTCCTCGCCCCCGAGCGAGTCGAGTGCGGCGCCAGCATCGCCGCCGTGGGCCTGCGCAGCCGCCTCGGCCATGCGCCGAATGAGTTCGGCCTCTTCCGCGGACACCGCGCCCGCATCAGCCAGTCTCGCGGGCAGCGAGACCGAACTGTCCTCCGAAGCGCCTCCCAATGCCTCAAGCAGGTCCGCCCGTGAAAGACGCTTGAGGTGCAAAGCGAGGAGGGCGCAAAGTGCATTCCAGGCCCCAGCCATGATACCCCTCCCTATCCGAGCCCCGCGCGCTGACCCTAATCTACCCTACTACCTCTACAAACGCAACAAGAAGTTGGCCTGTCTCCATGCGCGGCCGGCCCGCTCACCTTTAACTTATTGAAATAAAAGCACTTAGGCTACATCGCCCATGTTTCGCGCAGAAAAGTCTATTCATCTAGTTCGCGTTCGGCGTTCTCAGCGCTGCGCCGCTGGTGGCGTTGAAACAGGTTCGAGGCACAGCAGAAAAAGAGTGATGAGGGCATCTCCGGGCGCTGATACTCGACGGGCTGCAGAAATCCCGGTCGGGCAGCAGCGAGTAATCCGGAAACGGGATCGCGTTGGTGTTTTACAAAAGACCAAGCGCGATCGGGCTGGTTCTTATTTCACCGAAATCGTGAGACCCAATGACGGCGCTGTCCATCTCAACGGGCGCGTGAATCAGGATGACCGCTCGCTTCATCGTCAAAGCCTCCACGCCCTTAGCGGGTCCCGGCATCCTCAGTAAAAGAAGCTCAGTCGGCTCTCAAAGAACAGAAACCGTGTTGCCTCCGCCTTTTCACTCTATACCGCATCCCCTCTTTCGTACACAGCGGCACGGACAACGATCGAATGGGGCCATCCCTGCGCTGGTGCGTGGACGGCGCATGTTACCTGGCGGAATCCGCCCCATCCGCGTCGAGTCCCAGTGCCTGGGCAAGCTTGGGTAACGTCTCCCCGGCTCGCCCCTGCAGGAAGACGTCGGTAATGGTCTCTGTAAAACTGGTATGTTCGATATTCGCCTCGATGATACGGGCGCCGTGACGTTTCGCGATGTAGGGCAGGTCCGCCGCAGGATACACCTGGGCCGAAGTACCGACAATCAGCACTGCGTTGCACTTCTCGCCCCATTCCGCAGACGCGCGCAAGGCATCCCCGGGGATCAATTCGCCAAACATGACGATGTCGGGTTTCATGAGTCCGTAACACACATGGCAACGCGGGGGAGCTGCGCCCGCCGCCAGCATATCAAGAGGACGCGTGTTGCCGCAGTCCATGCAGAACAGGTTCCGGGCGCTCCCATGATACTCGATAACCGTCTTGCTGCCAGCCGCCTGGTGGAGAGCGTCGATGTTCTGGGTAACGATTGCCTTCAGAAACCCGTGCTGTTCGAGGGCCGCCAAGGCAAAATGCGCGCGGTTGGGCTTGCACCCCGCAAAATCGCGGGCGAGTTCCTGCCAGAAACGCCACACTTTGGCCGGATTCTTGAGGTACGCTTCGATCGTGGCGTATTGCTCGGGAGGGTACTTGGCCCAGATCCCCCCGGGACTGCGGAAGTCAGGGATCCCGCTCTCGACCGATATGCCCGCGCCTGTTACTGCAATGGAGCATTCGGATTCTGACAGAATGGCCGCGGCTTTTTCGTAAGGCACTTCCATGGCCGCCTCGCGTGTTGTGTTCTTGCGCAAATCAGGATATGGGAACGATGCGCTCCAGGCCGCCCATATAGCGGCGCAGAACCTCCGGCACAACCACCGTGCCGTCCGCCTGCTGGTAGTTCTCGAGAACCGCGATAAGGGTGCGTCCGACCGCCAGGCCCGAGCCGTTCAACGTGTGCACGAATTCGGGCTTCTTGCCGCGCCGTACGCGTATGTTCGCACGACGCGCCTGGAAATCGGTGCAGTTGGAGCACGAGCTGATCTCACGATAGCAGTTCTGCCCCGGCAGCCAGACCTCGAGATCGTAGGTTTTCGCCGAACAGAAGCCCATGTCGCCCGTGGACAGCGTCACCACCTGATACGGCAGGCCCAAACGCTGCAGGATGCTCTCCGCGTGGCCGGTCAGCTTTTCCAGTTCATCCCACGACGTCTCGGGCGCCGTGAACTTGTACAACTCGACCTTGTCGAACTGGTGCTGGCGCAACATCCCCCGCGTATCCTTGCCATAGGAACCCGCCTCGCTGCGAAAACAGGGCGTGTACGCAACACAGTTGACGGGCAGGACGGCCTCCTCGAGGATCTCGTCGCGGTACATGTTCGTCAGAGGCACTTCCGCCGTCGGGACGAGCCAGAGGTCGCGGCCCTCAACCGTAAAAGCCTCCTCCGCGAACTTCGGCAGTTGACCGGACCCTTCCATGGTCTCCCCGGATACGAGAAACGGCGGAAGGTATTCCGTATACCCATGCTCCTGCGTGTGGGTGTCCATCATGAAGTTGATGAGCGCTCGTTCGAGTTGCGACCCGGCCCCCCGCAAGAGCGAAAAGCGGGCGCCCGAGATCTTGCCGGCCCGCTCGAGATCGAGAATGCCGAGCGCCGTGCCCAGTTCGACATGATCTTTCGCCGCGAAACCGAATTGCGCCGGCTGGCCCCACCTCCGTTCGACGCGGTTCGCCGATTCGTCAGGCCCTGCCGGCACGCTCTCATGAGGCACGTTAGGAATCACCAGCAAGTGCCGGCGAACGGCCTCGTCCGCTTCGCGAGCCTTCTCCTGGAGGATCTTGGCCTTCCGGCTGACTTCGCGCATGGCCGCAATGGCTTCCGACGCATCTTCCTTCGTCTTTTTCTTCTTCGCGATTTCATCCGAGGCCCTGTTTTGCTCGGCCCGCAGCTGTTCGGCCTCGTAAATCAGTTCCCGGCGCGCCGCATCGGCCTCGAGCACAGCGTCCAGATCAATGCCCGCGTTGCGATTCGCCAACGCGGTCTTCAGCAGCGCCGTGTCCTCGCGTATGAACTTTATGTCAAGCATCTCGGAATCCTCTTTTCTGGAATACGTGTCTATACCGGAAAAATGCAGACGTGCACCACGGTTCGCCGCCTACCGGATACTTCGGATCAATCCCAGGAGCCGATCGAGTTCGTCCAGGTTGAAATACTCGATCTCGATCTTGCCCTTGGTATCGCCGCTGGCCCTCAGAGCGACCTTCGTGCCCAGTTTGCGGCGCAGCTCGTCTTCGATGGCCGCCACATTGGGGTCTTTCGGAGCCTTGGGCTTCGGAGCCGCCCCCTCATGCGACGCCATCTTCTCGACTTGGCGCACCGAAAGGCCCTGGCCCACGATCTTCCGGCAGGCTGCGATCTGTTTCTGCGGCGATTCAATCGCAAGCAGCGCCCGGGCATGGCCCATGGCGATACCGCCGTCGGCAACGCGCGCCTGCACCACCTCGGGAAGGTTAAGCAACCGCAGCGTATTCGTCACCGTTGCCCGTTTCTTGCCCACCTGGTCCGCCAGTTCTTCCTGCGTCCAGTGAAATTCCTCGATAAGCTGCTTGTATCCCCGCGCCAGCTCGATCGGATTGAGGTCCTCGCGCTGGATGTTCTCAATCAACCCCAGCTTGAGCATGTCGGCGTCCGACACCTCACGGCACACCGCGGGAATAGTCTCGAGATCCGCCATCACGGCCGCGCGCACGCGCCGCTCGCCGCTCACCAGCTCGTAGGCGTCTCCCGCCTTGCGGACGATTACCGGCTCTTGCATGCCGTCGCGCCGGAGCGAGACGCTCAACTCCTCCAAAGACTCCTCATCGAAACGCATGCGGGGTTGTTTCGGGTTGGGCTTCAGCTCTCGAGGGTCCAGCATAAGAAGCCGCGGACCGGCCCCGTCGTCCGGATGCATATCGAGCGCCGACGAGGGGAAGCCGCCTCCCGAATTGCTCGAAATCAGGGCGCCCAGCCCCCTGCCCAGGCCTTTCTTCTTTCTAGCCACGCGATACCACCTCTCGTGCCAGGGCCAGATAGGCCCGCGCGCCCACGGATTTCAAATCGTAAAAGATCACGGGTTTGCCGAAGCTCGGCGCCTCGCTCAACGTCACATTTCGCGGGATCACCGTCTGATATACCCGGTCGCCCAAATGCGCGCGCACGTCTTCGACCACCTGATTGGACAGATTCGTATGTTGGTACATGGTAAGCAACACGCCGTGCAGCTTCAATCGCGGGTTGAGATTGTCCCGGATGAGCTTTACGGTCTGAAGCAGTTCGCTCAGACCCTCGAGAGCGTAGTATTCGCACTGCAACGTAATGAGAACGCTGTCCGCTGCGCTGAGACCGTTCACCGTCAACAAGCTCAACGACGGCGGGCAGTCCACGAATACGTATTCGTATTCGTCTCGAATGGGCTGTAAAACGTTTCGCAGGCGATATTCGCGCTGCTCCGCGCCGACCAATTCCACTTCCGCCCCCACCAGTTCCTTGTTGGCGGGTATCAGGTGCAGATTGTCCATCAAGGTCTTCTGGCGAAGGTCCCGCACGAATTCGCCGTTGACCATCGCGTCATAGATAGTGCCGTTGAGCGTGCTCTTGTCAATGCCAAGGCCGCTGGTCGCGTTTCCCTGCGGATCGAGATCGATAAGGAGCACTTTCTTGCCTGCCGCGGCCATGCAGGCGGAGAGATTGATGGCCGTGGTGGTCTTGCCCACGCCGCCCTTTTGATTCGCAATGGCGATTATTCGAGCCATGCGGCCCTGCTCCACGTTACGGTCCTCTTATCCATCCAATCCCTGCCCGGGGTGCGTTCGTCGGCGGATGCCCGCGTCTGCAACCAAAGACCGCGGGCCAGTGCCACGCGCCAACATAGCGCCGCCTTCCCGCGCTATCTATTTGCACCCGAATGGCTTATGACAACGCAGCCGCGCCGGAACACGCCCCCCAAGGAACCGTATGATACGGGCGGGCCCTGCCGTAAGTCAATTTGGACCGCGATAGAACGCGAGTTTCACACGCCAAACTGGCGAAGGTGGTGTTCGAAATGGACTACGTGGAGGCGCGCCCAGTCGTCCACGCCCAATTCGCCAAAATAGGTGTCAGGATACGGTTCCAGTTCGTCAGCCTGTACCAGATTAAGATATTCTTCGAGCACGGCGTGGAGGGTCTCGAGGTCGCCGTTCGGCATCTCGCCACGTCCGGGTGCCGTGATGTTTTTGGGGATGCGCAACCATCCGTGCAGGATCAGCGGCCCAATGATATTGCGTGAAACCCACGTGCTCTGGTTCACGGGCGGGCCCCCCCGGCCCATCGAATAGCGCAGAGAATCGGTCAAATGCGCGAACAGCTGGTCCCGTGTCAGGCGCCCCCATCGGGGTTTGGCCTCGCGAGAAATACTTCCCAGACGCTCGAGAATCTCATCGGCGAAATCATGATCGAATGGACGCATACCATCCCTCGCCCCCTTTCAGGAGCTCATCGTCTTCCGCGGCCGGGTCTTGAGGCGCGCCGGCTCGATGCCTATCGCCCCGCGGCCTGCGGCGCGCCTGCGCGGCGCTGGGCCGGCGCCGCAAGTTTGATCACCAGAAGTTCAAGGGCCAACGCGCGATCCACATGGGTGCTGCGAAGCAGAATCTCGGCGTCCATGCACAGGTTGAAGGCATCCCGCACCTTTTCCGGGCCGAGCTTCCGTGCGAGAGGGCCGACTTTGCGCGCAACGTACGAGCTCATGCGGGCAAGACCCGGGGTTTGCGAGGCTACCGCATGTGCGCTCTTCAACAACCAGTTCAACGAACCCATGATCTGGAATTCGTTCATCCCCAGGTCAAGCAGTTCCCGCAACGCCCGCACGGCCTCATGGGTGTCCGACGCCGCAATCGCATCTGTCAACGTCCAGATTTGCTCTTCGGCTACGTCCGAACACGCGGTTTCCACGTCCCCGGCTTGAATGACAGGGTTCGCGCCGACGTAGTCGCAGACTACGTGAAGCGCGTTGTACACATCTCCCAGCCGTGTGCCTGCGCGGTCGATCAACGCATCGACCGCCTCCGGCGAAAGACGCTTCTGCCGGGTCCTGGCTTCTTCGTTGATCCAGATACCCACATCGTTCCTGCTCAGTTTCGGACACGACACAACACCCCCCGCCGCATCACAGGCCCTGTAGAACTTCGAACGCCTGTCCATCGTGTCCGCAACAAGCAACAGCAGCGTTGATGGGCACGGATTTCCAAGATATGCCAGAAGCGGGCCACTGGTGGATTCGGAAAGATGGTAACGTTCCGCACGGCGGACAACGACGATTCGGCGTTCTGACAGGAAGGGCAACGTTTCTGCCACCGAAACAATCTCGGCAGGGTCGGCCTCATCCGCGAAATACGCGTTATAGGCCATGTCTTTCAGGCTCGGATCAACATACAACGCAACCACGCGCTCGATGGCGCGCTCAGCCAGCAGCGGTTCGTAAGAGGCTTCACGGGCGCCTTGCGCCTTATGTGGGCAGAACAACGTCACTGGCCCCGGCGGCGCGCTCTCGATACGGCGAAGGAATTCCTGGACGTCCACGGCTCACCACGGCTCGATGGTGCGCAGGAAGATGTCGGAAGCCAGCTGTTCCAACGCTTCGGCCACACCGCGGTTCTCTTCTTCCGAAGGAAACGAACGCACCGTCGGGAGAAAAAACTCCGCATTGCCCCGGAGACGGTCCGAAGACTGTCCCGCCGCTCGAGTGTAAAACGTTGTTTCTCCGACCAGCTGGCCGTCTTCCCAAAGGACCTCGCCCGTCTTGGAGTCCGTCAGACGGGCGCCTGCCGTGACAAAACACAGGAACTGAGTCACTTCGTCGTCGCGGTCGTAGGTGAGCCCTTTCCGGCTGTAATCCAGAATGACGCCCTCGAGAATGAGGTCGGCCCTGTCGAGCGAGGTAACCTCGAGCCGCGAGTCCGCCATGAACTTGCGGATAACGGCATTCGTAAGCGGCGCCTGAAGGTCGTATTCCTTGCTGAGGTTCTTGAACGCGGGCACGGCGATCGTCTGATACCGCTCGTCAAGCGTGCTTCGGGTCGAGTAGCCGCATCCTGCCGCGCAGCCCGCCACAATAATGCATGCCAATACTCCCGTCTTGGCGCTCATTGCTGCGCTGCCGGTTCGCCTTGAACCGTCTTGTCAAGCCAATCCTTGGCATCAGTTGCTGCCGCCGTATCGGGAAACTGCTCGACGACAGCCTCGTAGTAGATGCGGGCCGCATCAAACCGGCGGCGTTTCTCATAGAACCGCGCGGTGAGGAGACGCTGCCGGGCTATCTTCTCGCGCATTTCCTCCCGCTTCTCATCCAGCCCCTGGGTACGTTCATCCTCGGGGAAGCGCGACTTGAATTCGTCAATCGCTTCGATAGCCAGGCGGCTGCGCGTTTGATCATAGGCAGGAGACAGGCTGGCCTCGTAGTAGCACATCGCCAGCCCGTAGCTGGCGTCGTCCACCCAATCGGAACCCGCATAGTCCTCGAGCACGCGCTGATATTCGTAAGCCGCTTCCACATATTCATCGCGGGTAAAATGGCACAGTCCAACCTTGTATTGCGCTTCTGCCGCGGCTTCCTGGAACGGCTGATTGTCGATCACCATCGAATAGATCTGAATGGCTTTCTTGAACGGGCGGCTTCGGAAGAGCGTCCATCGTTTACCCATTCGCTTCTCGCCCAATGCATAGAACTTGTCACCAATCTCGTACTGCTTCTTGATAACCGTATCGTACAGGTCGGTGTCCGGGTAATTCGTGATCACCTGCTGAAACTCGTTGGCGGCATCCAGATAATCGCCTTGCCGCATGTTGATCTCGCCCCGCAAGAACTGATTGTCGTCCGCCCATTCCGAATCCAGATAGTACTTGTCAAACTTGTTGGTTTCGCGAATGGCGCGCTTGTATTCGCCCTGTTCCATCAGCGAACGGGCCGCTTCGACCTGAAGCTGTGCCGTAGGTTGCGGGAGATTCTTCTCGTTGATCCACCGTCCTGTGGCCGGATTCCACACCCACGCATCCGAGGCGCCCGCCGCCAGGAATAGGGCGGCTGCAACAAGCACACCGCATCTCCGGATCAAAACATCGCTCACGTTAAGTCCTCCGCGACCGTCCGATCGTTCTCAAAACGAAAACTCAGCGCCCCAACATCTCAGGCCCGGCCGAATACCCATACCCTCACCCAAATATCTTACCAATCACTTGCAAATACTACCAATCGGGGTGCCCGAACGCAAGGAATCATATTGCCACAATATTCCTGTAATCCGGCGCGTTCCCTCCCCGAATAGCCGGGTGCGCACTGCCAAGACCGGTTATAGCGCCGCGCGGCTCGTGTGACCCGATGCCTGGTCTTCTTCAGCGCCAACGGCGCCCCACATGCCAGCCGCGCCCGAAGGGCCGGGAAGACGGCTGAAGGGAGGGCCGAAGGCTTGAACGGGCACGTTTCACGCCTTTGGCCCGGTAACGCATCACGTACGCGCCGGTCTTATCCCACCCGATGGGTGTCTCGAGATCCCGGCTTGAACCCCGAATGCCACCGCACTCAGGATGTTCATGCGTTTGCCGCGTGCCTGTGCCTCGTTGCGGCCCCGCTTTCCGCATGTTATAGTTCCCCCGTCTCCGTGATTTCGCAGGGCGCGCTAACGGGGCTTTTCGGTGCGGCGCCTCGCGCGAATGCCGCATTTTCAACGGTTCTTACGCTGCGGGCGGTCCGTCTCGAGTACTGGCGTGCCCGCATGGGAAACGCAATTGAGCGACCAGCCACAATCTGCAAACGATCCAATCGGTGCCGCATGGGATATCCAGATGCATGCTGCTCGCATGGGATTCGACTGGCCCGAAATCAGCCCGGTATTCGAGAAAATCCACGAGGAAATCGGAGAGATAAAGGCCGCCCTTTCCGAACAAAGACCAGACCATGCACGGCGCGAACTGGGCGATCTGCTCTTTGCCGTGGTGAATCTCTCGAGGTTCCTCAATGCCGACCCAGGCCGCGAACTGACTCACGCCAGCCAGCGGTTTCTCGAGCGCTTCGCAAAAATGAAAAAAGAACTCGAACGTGCTGGCCGTGCAATCGAGGACTGTTCTCTCGAAGAAATGGACCAAGCGTGGAATCGCGTGAAGGCCGCCGAATAAGGCGCTTTATTTCACGCTTGACTTTTGCCGCGATTTGTTGCAAACTCGGAGACTCATCGATCGCATTTTGGCCTTTATTTATGGGGCTGTGGAGCGATTGTGGAAAACTTGTGGATAACATCGAAATGAGTGGGTTGAGACTGCGTGTCGGCTAAACCAAACGCCTCGCCTAAGTCCGGCTGCGGACTCATTTTCGATGTTGAAGTTGTAGATCCTATACTCCGAAATTGGGGCAAGACCAACTGCGCGGGAGGAGCCTCTGGGGACGTCCGGCACAGACTGCCAGCAATGTCTTGTCCTGGGTGAAGCCGCGTGCACGCCAGTATCCCGTACGGGATGCGCAAGGGGGTAAAGGGAATGATTGTTTGTAATCCAGGAGGGGTAATGGCGCCGCAGGAATCGAATCCATGGGAACTCGCTCAGGAACGTCTCAAGAAAATCCTTGATGATCACAGCTACAAGAATTGGTTCTCACAGACACAATTCGAGTCCTGCGATGAGGGTTGCATTGTCGTGGGCGTCCCCAGCCAGTTCTTTGCAGACTGGTTGAAAGACCACTACATGGACGCCATCAGCAATACCCTGCGGGCGCTCATGCCTGACTTTGCGGAAGTGCGGTTCGTCTCCATGTCGGAGACGCCGCGAGACTCCGTCGAGCAATCCGCGTCTCCTCCCAAGCGAGAGGGCGGCGCGCGCCCGGATCCGGTTGAAACGCCTGGGCGGCCTGCTCCGCGCGCCGGAGCGTTCAATCCCCGCTACACCTTCGAACGGTTCGTCGTGGGAGCGGACAACCGATTTGCCCACGCCGCGGCCAAAGCGGTCGCCGAACGCCCGGCACGGGCCTATAACCCCCTGTTCCTGTATGGCGGCACCGGTTTGGGCAAGACCCATCTGATGCAAGCCATCGGGCACGAGCTTCTCAAGCGCGACCCGCGGACTTTAGTAACCTTCATTTCTTCCGAGGATTTTACGAACCAGCTTATCGAGAGTATCGCAAAGAAATCGACCGTTCGATTCAGGGCTAAATACCGCAAGGCCGATGTGCTCCTTATCGACGATATCCACTTCATCGCGCGCAAAGAAGCTACCCAGGAAGAGTTCTTCCACACGTTCAACGCTCTGTACGACATGCACAAGCAGATCGTCATATCGAGCGACCGCCCGCCCAAGGAAATCCCCGGACTCGAGGAACGCCTTGTCTCACGGTTTGAATGGGGCCTTGTCACCGATATCCAGCCGCCCGATCTCGAGACACGCGTGGCAATTCTTCAAAACAAGGCCGCGGAAGAAAAGTCCACGGTCGCCCCGGATGTGCTCCGCTATATCGCGACATGCGTTACCTCGAATATCCGGGAACTCGAAGGCGCACTCATTACCGTATTGGCGTATAGCCGTCTGACCGAACAGCCTATTTCACTTCCTATCACCGAAGAGGTCCTCCGCGATCTTATCGGGCGGGACAAGATCCAGCCCATTACCGTTGAAGCCGTTCAACGCGCCGTGGCCGAATACTTCGATGTGCGCATCGCGGATTTGCGCGGCCGCAGCCGGCAACGTAAGGTGGCGTATCCGCGGCAAGTCGCTATGTACATGTGCAAAGAACTCATACCCAGCCTTTCCCTGAACGAGGTGGGCGAGGATTTCGGAGGAAAAGACCACACCACAGTCCTGTACGCATGCCAGAAACTCGCGGAAGAGAAGAATACCAATAAAGACACACGGGACCTGCTCTTGAGGCTCGAAAAACGGGTCCGCTCAATGACCTCCTGATACACAACGCCTTACCGCATCCGCGTTTGACCGCCTGCTCGTTCGGAGAAGGCGGTTCTTTTCTGTCTCTCACCGCTGTTTCGCGTTCCTCATGACGCCCCACATGCGCAATGAATGTTCGCGCGCCAGGTCTTCGGAGATGTCCTGCGGTTCTGCCATGATTTGACGAGCGATGATGGCGCCCGATTCCTCAATCAGCGGCAACACATCGGCATTGATGGCATCATCCGTTTCGCCGGGCTGGCACTTGAAAAGGAACCAGCGCTCTGTATGGCACGCGGTGCCCCCGTTCGCCGCAAGCGCCACAAGCGGGCCCAGGCTCTCGATTTCCAACATGCCCTTAGCTGTGTACGCCTCAAAATTGCACCCGAAATCCGGGTACTCTTTGTCTGCATCCAGCGGGAACCGCTTCATGAATAGCTCACCGTTCAGGCTGTAGGCCGCCCATCCCGGCGCGTTCTTTACCCCGATCTTCTGCGAGCCTTCGACCGCATCGTCCTGCCGCAACTGGATATACCGCTTGCCCCAGGTCCAGCGCGGGTCGCTCATGTCCGTGTAATGCCACAGCACCACCGGCCGCGCAGGCAAGAGCTTTTCCTCGTGGGAAATGTAAGGCTCTTGCGGCACAATCAGCCGGCCGCCCGGCGCCATCACAGTCAGCGCCCACGGCGCAAACGTCACATCCCACGGATTCTCATTCTTCAGCGTGTGTACAATCGTCACGGCATTGGCATCCGGTTCCATGGAGATGGCAAGTGATTTCTGAATGCCCGTTGTCTCTTCCACGGGCTGCACCAGCGTCAGAATGCCTCCTGTCACAGCCGCTGCCACGGGACCATTGTCCGGGGCATATGTTCGAGGTTTCTCCTCGGGCGCATGCCACAAGCGGTGACCGCCGTAGATGCGCCATTCCTCGCCGCCGGTCTTCCCAAGCTGGTCCTCATATTCCTTCAACAGGTTCTGGCCTTCGACGAATCCAAAGCGCATGATTCGCGGGCCCACATCCGTTGTCACAACCGCTTCAATCTCACCATTGGTGATTCGGTAACAGTTCTGCCATCCACCGTAGACGGTCTTCTCGATAAACACTTCCGCCGCGTGCGACATCCCGCAGGCCAGCAGCGACAACCCTGACAGCACGAATAGCGCGCGATTCATGAGGCGTCTCCTTTCACGAAAATCCGGCCCCAAACCTTCAAGTTCCTCCGCATCCTGATTTTAGTTCCCTTCACACTCACTGTCGAATATACTCCTGCAACGGAAAACCATGGGGGAGAGGGATGACTGCCCGCGCTTCGGGATTCCAGACACGGCTCATGCCCATTGACGCGATACCCGACTGGGAGACGCGCATCGCCCGGCAGGACGCCTGCTGGGAACGCGAAATCCTTGACCGGCCTGTTGTTATCATGACTGTGCCGAAGAGCCCGGCGGAATGTTGTCCCCTTGCCGAACACAGCTACTCTTCGTTGCGCGACCGCTGGCTTGACACAGACCGGCTCGTGGAATCGGCCGTCGCAACTGTCCGAAATACCGAGTACCTGGGCGATGCGCTTCCCCTGGCATGGCCCAACCTGGGTCCGGAGGTCTTCAGCGCATTCTTCGGCTGCGAGATGGAATTTGGCGAGACCACAACGTGGGCCATTCCCTGCATTCACGACTGGGCAGAGGCCCCGACTTTCAGGTTCTCGCGAGAGAATGCATACTGGCGGAAACTCGAAGAGATGACCGGCGCGTTGCTTGATGCCGGCCAAGGGCTTTTCTATACCGGCCTTTCGGATATCCACACCGGCGGCGACGCCATCGCCGCTTTTCGCGACCCACAGCAACTCAATATCGATCTCCTTTTCCATCCGCAGGAAGTCCGCGAACTTCTGGCATACGTCAACCGCGTCTTTTTCGAGGTGCTCGACTCTTATTTCGCCAAGCTCACGGCCCGGTGCCAGCCCATTACCTCATGGCCGGGGATCGTATCATCAAAACGCTGGATGGTACCGTCGAACGATTTCTCGTGCATGATCTCGAAAGAGATGTTCGACGAATTCTTCCTTCCGGGCATCCGGGAAGAATGCCGTCACCTCGAAGCCTCTGTGTACCACCTCGACGGACCCGCTGCGCTCCGCCACCTTGACAGCTTGCTCGAAATCCCCGAACTCGACATGCTCCAATGGGTTTACGGGGCCGGCAACGGCCGGGCAAGCGACTGGGTCCCCGTGTACCAGCGATGCCAGGCGGCCAAGAAGGGCATCCAGCTGTTTATCGAGCCCGACGAGCTGCCCGTCATCATCGAGAACCTTCGCCCTTACGGTGTTTGGATGGGCGTGAGCGTCCCCGACCGCGATGCCGCCGAGGTCGTCCTCAAGACCGTCGAGAAATGGCGGTAACCCCGATTCCGGAGTTCAGGGACAAGCTTGCGGCGTGAATCAATGAAGCCAAAAACCGGGACTGGCCAGAATGGCGCCAACCCGGGCCATCAACGGAGGACAGGTCTTCTTGCCCGCCCATAAGAGCACCACGGACGGACACGCCCGCGCTCCCTTGCATTATTTGCCGCCAGGCTCGGTCTCCTGTGCATGCGCCCGCATGTACGCCTGCAATTCTTCCTTGTTCTCCCGCCCGTCGATGTAGTCGCCTTCCCAGAACAGAATCTGCCGTGCGCCCACCTGCTGTGCCACGCCGAAGTTCTGTTTGAAGTCCTCGACGTTGTCGGGGACCCATTCATACAGCCACACGTCCACCTTATTCCCGGTCTCCGCCTGCAGGGCCTTGTAGGCCAACTCCGCCGAGCCTCCCTCGAGGTAATAACCGGCCGCCACCGCTGCGTCGATCAGGCCTTCGCGCGCCCACGTTTCCACGTCCAGCAGCATCCCCCGCAGATTGCCGTCGATCTTATCCTGGAAACCCCGGTACCCCCACGGCTGCATCACCATGACGGCAATCGGGATGCTCGGCCGTTTGGCGGTCACGAGAGTCCTGACTCCGCGCATGAATTCGGTGTGCGGAAGAGCTCGATAACGCACCCAGCGTTCGTCGCTGTTAGGGATTTCGTGCGGGTCAATGCCGTACCGCTTCTTGAATCCCTCCACCAGCGGGGTTTCATATCCCCGGTCGGCCACGCCCTCCGCGTCATTCTGGGGGTTGTCGCGCACATCCCCCGTGCGGATCCAATCGAGGAAAACGCCGTCAACGCCGTAATTGGCGATAATCTCTTCCACGACGGCCAATTTGTATTGCATGACCTCGGGGTAGGCGAAGCTGTGCTGGCTGCGGTACAGCGTACCGTCCCGTTTGCGCCAGCGCGTGTCCGGGTGCTCTTTGCTGAAGCGGCTCTGAATCCCCCAGCCGTGGTCGTCCTCGTTGATCGATATCCAGGCATGGATCTCGAGGCCAATCTCGTGCCCGTAACGCACAGCTTCGGCCAGCGTGTCGAACGTGCCGTAGTCGTACCGTTCCAGCTTGGCCAGCAATGCTGCGCGGTCGGCTTCGCTCATTCCGCCCGTATACTTCGCATGCATTGCCTTGTCCTCTGCCGAAACGGGATGCCAGAAATTGTCTTCATCCCATTTGCCCTGCGCATTCAATAAAGCGCTCTTGTAAAGCGACCGGCCGCCATCCAACACCCGCCAGTAAACGCGATTCCACCCCGACGCTTTGCACATGTCGAGCATGTGGCGTACGCCGTCCGGTCCCCATGCAACTCCATCCCGCAACATCCAGTCGGAATGGGTCACCGGCGCGCTCAGGATGAGTTTTTCCGAGGGTTCGGCCGGCGATTCTCCGGCGCCCGCACCGGGCCAGGCAATTGCCGTGAGCAGAAGCAGTGCCACGATAGAACACACAGGCGATGTTTTCATCACGATCCCCCATTCTTGAATGTCGCGACCTGCTGGTTTCCAAACGAAACAGCCCTTTCCACCAACTGCACCAGCATAGCGTTGGTCCCCAGCCACGTCAAAACTCGAGATTTGTATGCAGGCTATCCATCCATTCGGCCGGCGTTCGGGGCGGCCGCATGCACACATGCCCACAGGGCGTTTTGAAATAGAAAAAGAACAGTGATATAAAATGATAAATAGTGTTATGTATAGAGATAGATATACTAAAATAGCAACACTTTTCTCTCTCCTGCCGGTCATGGTCTTGTCCGGGCTTTGGGTGGGCGCCTGTCTTGCATCACACCGCTGCGCCAGGCAGGAACAGGCCGAGATCGACGCCAAGCGCGCTGAAATGGAAAAGCGAATGCGGCTGCGGGATGAGGCCTACGCGGCGTATGGCCAACTGAAGACCCTTGACGAGATGACCACGGAGGATTGGGAGAACCTGCTGCGGACCCTGGCCCCCGCCGCAACCTGCGAGCAGCTCGACGCCATCGGTCATATGTGATTGGCAACTTCCTCCGTACGTAGCGGCGGATGCGTGCGCTTCTACCGTCTCTGCACCGCCCGAGGGCAGTATTTGGGAGTTCGCCAACGACCATCTTGCACCCCACTAGACGGCAACTACCTGTCAGGCAATGAGTTAAGACAAGACCCACCGCTTCCGTCCTGGTGGCAGGATGCCTGCGTATTCCGAACCTTCCGTGTAAGATAGTGTCATAATCAGCAGGAACAAGATCGGTAGGGTTTCTGTAACCGTGAATCCCAACAAAGGGGTACGAAGGAGGGTCCGATGAGGAAGTCACTGTTGCTCGCCGCCGCGCTTACTTTGGTTGCAAGCTCTTTCGCCCAGGAGCCGGCCATGCAGGCGGCACAAACCGACGTGAACCAGCAAACGGACATCGCGGTGACCGCCTACAACAGCGGGATCGCTCTTGTGCGCGACGTCCGCAAACTCGACCTGCCTCAAGGCGAGGTCGAACTCAAGTTCATGGATGTGGCCCAACAGATCCGGCCCGAGACCGTGGGCCTGCGTTCGCTTGCCCAGGCCGGCTCGGTCGTCATCCTCGAACAGAATTACGAATACGACCTGATCAGCCCCCAGAAGCTTATGGAAAAGTATGTCGGCAAAGAGGTCAAACTCATCAATTTCAGCACCGAAATCGGGTTCTACGAGAAGGCCGCTGAACTTCTGAGCATCAACGAGGGTCCGGTCTTCCGCATCGAGGACCAGATATTCCTCGGCCATCCCGGCAACGTCGTCGTGCCTGAGATCCCCGACAATCTCATCGCGAAGCCGTCCCTCATTTGGCAAGTCAGAAACAATCTCGGCGCGCAGGAGCTGGAAGCCACTTATATCACGGGCGGCATCTCCTGGAAGGCCGACTACGTGCTGACCCTCGCGAAAACCGACAAGTCCCTCGATATCTCGGGTTGGGTCACCATGGACAACCAGTCCGGCGCAACCTACGAGAACGCCCGCCTTAAGCTCGTCGCCGGCGACGTCAACATTGCCCCGCCGCGGGTCGCGGCGAAAGGAATGATTGTGGAAGCGGCCGTCATGTCGGCGCCAGCGCCCATGCCCCGGGAAGAGTCCTTTGCCGAGTACCACCTCTACACCATCCCCCGGCGCACCACCATCAAGCAGAACCAGTCCAAGCAGGTCGCCTTACTGAGCGGCTCGGGCGTGCAGTGCGAGAAAATATATGAGTTCCGCGGCATGGTTGACTTCTATAGCAACCGGTTCCCGCCCATGAAGGACCAGCACGTCGACGTCTTCCTCAAGTTCCAGAACAAGGAAGAGAACAGCCTCGGCATTCCCATCCCCGCGGGCATCATGCGGATTTACCAGGAGGACAGCGAAGGCATGCTCCAGTTCGCAGGCGAGGACCGCGTCGACCACACGCCCAAAGACGAAGAAATCCGCCTGCGCATGGGGAAGGCGTTCGACGTCGTCGCCGACCGTATCCAGAAGGATTACAGTGTTATTTCCGATAACGTCCACGAGGCCGAATTCGAGATCGTCGTCCGCAACCACAAAGAACAGGACGTGGTGGTCGATATCGTCGAGCCTATGCCCGCCGACTGGAATATCTTAAGCAAATCCCATGAGTTCGTGAAGAAAGACGCGCATACCGCCGTGTTCGGCGTTCCCGTGCCCAAAGACGGCGAGGCTACCGTGACCTATCGCGTACGGGTACGCTACTGAAAACCAGGGCGCCCTTGAAGGAGCACGATGATGAAGAAAACCCTTGTCAGCTTGGCGATCCTGCTCGCAGCGGCCGGCTCAGGCTACAGCGCTGGGATGCAGGCTGTCCAAACCGGCGTAAACCAGCAGACTGACATCGCGGTCACCGCGTACAACAACGGCATCGCACTGGTGCGCGACGTCCGCGAACTCGACCTGCCCCAGGGCGAAGTCGAACTCCGGTTCATGGACGTGGCCCAGCAGATTCGCCCTGAGACCGTGGGCCTGCGTTCGCTCGCGCAATCCGGCTCAGTGGTCATTCTCGAGCAGAACTATGAATATGACCTCATCAGCCCCCAGAAACTCATGGAAAAGTACGTCGGCAAAGAGGTCAAACTCATCAATTTCAGCAACGAGCTTGGATTTGACGAAAAGAGCGCCGAACTCCTCAGCATGAACGAGGGGCCGGTCTACCGAATCGAAGGCCAGATATTTCTGGGACACCCCGGCAACGTCGTCGTGCCGGAAATCCCTGACAATCTCATTGCGAAGCCGTCACTCATCTGGCAGTTGAAGAACGACCTCGGCGCGCAGCAGTTGGAGGCCACGTATATCACCAACGGCATCTCGTGGAGGGCCGATTACGTGCTTACCCTCGCGAAGAACGACAAGTCGCTCGATGTCTCCGGGTGGGTCACGATGGATAACCAGTCCGGCGCGGCATACAACAACGCCCGCCTGAAACTGGTCGCCGGCGACATTAACGTTGTGCAAGCACGGCTCAGCCGCAGGGAGAGAAGCGCCGGTGGCCGGGTCCTGGCCGAAGGCGCCGAAGAGATGCCCCGGGAAGAGGCCTTCGCGGAGTACCATCTCTACACTATCCCCCGGCGCACCACCATCAAGCAGAACCAGTCCAAACAGGTCGCCTTGCTCAGCGGCTCGGGAGTCGAATGCCAGAAAATCTACGAATTCCGCGGCATGGTCGAGTTCTACAGCAACCGGTTCCCTGCCATGAAGGACCAGCACGTCGACGTGTTCCTCAAGTTCAAGAACGAGGAGGCCAATGGGCTCGGAATCCCTATTCCGGCGGGTATCATGCGAATCTACCAGGAGGACAGCGAGGGCATGCTCCAGTTCGCGGGCGAGGATCGTATCGACCACACGCCCAAGGACGAAGAAATCCGCCTGCGCATGGGGAAAGCCTTTGATGTAGTCGCCGACCGCATCCAGAAGGATTACAAGAAGGTCTCCGATCGCGTTCACGAGGCCGAATTCGAGATCATCGTCCGCAACCACAAGGAACAGGACGTCGTAGTCGATATCGTCGAGCCTATGCCCGCCGACTGGAGCGTCTTGTCCAAATCCCACGATTTCGTGAAGAAAGACGCGCATACGGCCGTGTTCAGCGTTCCCGTGCCCAAAGACGGCGAGGCGACCGTGACCTATCGTGTCCGGGTGCAATACTGACGAGCAGAGAAACCGCGGCCGGGGCGCTCCGTGCAGTGCCCTTGCCGCGGTTTTACGTCCGAAAGCCTTACCATTTCTCCAAGGGCGCCACTACTGGCGCGCCGTCCGGGGCCTCGCCCGATTTCACAAAGACCGCCAGGGTTTCGGTTGAGGCCGCGCCAACTTCACACTTAAACCCGATCATTCGGGTATTCGGGTTCTTGGCGTCGTAGTCATGAGGCGGGTTTTCTGTCTCGTAAATCTCGAGTTTGGCGCTTTCCGGAGACAACACTCGCAGCGACAGGGTGCGTCCGTCCTGCTCGAGAATCGCCGTGGCGTTATCCGAAATCGTCGCTTTTGCTCCAGTGACCATGCCCCAGCGGATGGAAGCGCTCTTTTCGAGCGAACGCACTTCGTCTTGTACCAGGACCGATTTTCCGATGAGCCGCACGCCGCGCCTGGCTTCGGCAAGCTGCCCTTCGTACGCAGGAGTCATGTCGACGATGGTATGCGGCGCATTCCCGTCGTCCGAAAATGCGATGATGGGCGCATAGCTTTTGACCAACTGCGGCTGGCCGTCAACGACAAGCGTGTTGTGGCTGAGATTGTTCAGCCGGAACACCGTCCACCGCTCACTGTTCTGGTTCATGTTCCAGAGATTGATTCCTATGGATTCCAGGCCGTGATAGTCCTGGCCACCCAAATCGAGGGCCCACCGTACGCCGTCCATGTCCAGCACGAACGAACCGGTATCCATGTGCCCGTGGTTGGTGCTGGGCGAACCGCCTTTGATGGCTACGTACGTGGCGGTCTCTTCCCAGGCGTTGCGGTGCATGGCTACGGGTGTAGGACCATCGCCATGCCAATGAAGCTGCCGGGGTGCGTGCAGCTCTCCAATGGCCTGAGCCCATATCAACAGAAAAGGCAGCATCCTTTCTCCGGATCCATCGGCATGGGGCGTCATGTTCGAGAAATCCTGTAATTCTCTCTTTTCTCGCCACAACATGTCCGGCTCCCGCCGCCGTTGCGCGAGCCAATGCATTGCCGGGGCGATGCCGCCCCGTGGGCCGCAATCCGAGAAATTGAAAAAGAGCCCTGTGGGTCCGGTCGCGTGAAGATAGAACTCGGGCGTTTTCAGGAAACCGGAAGCCGATGCCAGACCGAAATCGGTGTCCAACACCGATTCCAGCGCCGAAATCAGAATGATGTTGTACGTGGTGCCGTATTCCCAGTAGCTCGGCCCTTCGGGATACACGCCGTCCGGTTCGTACTCGTGCATGGCGAACGGCACGTTGACCACCGCACGTGCGATCACCTGGCGCGCCAGGTCCGGCTCGTCCTTGAGCACGGCCAGTGCCCCCGTCACCAGCCCCCCGTGGCATACCTGGTTCCAGTTGTTGGTGGTCTTGATCCACCCCCCGCTGCCTTTCATCGACGTGTTTAGTCCTTTGTCGACAATAGCAGTCTTTATGGCTGTTCGCGCGCCGGGCGCCAGACCGTTGTACAGCCAGTCGTAGCCGATGGCCAACGCGGCGGTCATCTCGGCCACATCAAGGAAATGGCCCGGATTCCAGTCCTCGAACGCCGCGGCCGCCAGCATCTCCTCCTCGGCGCGCCGAAGATAGGCCTCGTTTTTTGTCATTCGATAGGCAAAGGCCAGGTATGAAACGCGCTGCAGGCATGTGCGGGACACACCCAGCAGACGCCGGCCGACTACCTCTCGTTTCACGGGTGGCGCCGCCAGAATTGCATCCGCGCTGCCCTGCAGATAGCCATACGCCGCGTCGAGCAACGGGTCGGACTCGATCTTGGCCCTCAACCCTGCTTCCTCGGCCTCGGTGAAGAACAACCGCGGGTGCCTTGGTGCGGCGATTTCTACGAGCTTGTGCAACTCCTCCTCCATGGATGCCGACGGCGCCTGCGCCGCCGCCACGGAGCACAGGACCGCCAGTCCAGTGGTCAAGCAGCTTGTACGGCCCCAGAGACTGTTCATGATGAAATCCACCTATGTCGCGATTACGATTGGTTTCGGCACGCCCGCGCCCATCTGATGCGCGTCATTCAGGATTCTATAGGGCATATGCCCGTGGGGCAAGCCCGCCCACCGGCGCGTGCCAGGAGCCACGCCGGTGTCGTGCAGCGCGCGTGCCCCGGCCGGTTCGGGAGAATCGGTCCGGCCTGCCGCCCTTGCCTCGCAGGCGCTGTCCCCGGATGGTCCGCGCCGCCTCCTCCCGCTATAATGCCGTTGCCAGAACGACAAGGGGGTACCATGAGCCAGGCGCCGGAGTACACGATTCAACGCGCATCCGCCAAACCTGCGTTCGACGGAGCGTGGGACGGTCCGCTATGGGGCGGCGTGCCGGCGGTATCCATTGCCCGGTTTCATCCCGTGAGCAGCGCTCATCGCCCGGTGACCCATGCCAAGGTGCTGTATGATGCCGCCGCGCTGTACGCCATGTTCCGCGTCGACGATCGCTACGTTCGGGCGACACGCGAGGACCTGAACGCGCGGGTGTGTAACGACGCCTGCGTCGAGTTCTTCTTTGAACCAAAGCCCGGCGCCGGCTATTTCAATTTCGAGATGAACTGTCTGGGCACGTTGTACGCCAGTTACGTCGAGGATCCCACGCGCACGCCCGAAGGCCTGGGAAAGGCAACGAAACTCCTCAACCGCCAAGCGGGCATGATGCAGGTCTATCACTCAGTGCCCGGGGTTATCTTTCCCGAACGCCGGGAACCGTTGACCTGGGCCGTCGAGTACTCCATTCCCCTGGCGGTACTCGAAGAGTTTGTCGGCGCCATCGGCGACCCGGCCGGCCAGACGTGGCGCGGGAACTTCTACAAGTGCGCCGAAGACAATTCGCATCCCCACTGGGCGTCATGGGCACCCATCGGCGAAAAGCTCAATTTTCACGTGCCCGAGTCCTTCGCGCTGCTTCACTTCGCGGGGCAGGCCTGATATCCCTCGCGCGTGGTCAGAAATGAAACGCCCGCGAATGCGGTCGCGGGCGTGTCGAAAGGGGGATTTATACTGAACCGCACCCTCCTTGGTGCGTCATGCCGCATCAGCACGAAGGGGTTGCCCCGAGCCTGTTGAAGAGGTCCAGCGCCGTGCACACACCATTGATACTGGCGCGCTCGTTGAACATCGCAACGTTCGTCTCGAGCAAGCATTCAGGACAATAGCCGTGAGTCACCGGACCCTTAACCGCGGCAGGTTGCGGCAGCCAACGCCCGCTCATTCGAACGCGGTTGCATTTACAGCATTGAACCGTCATGCTATGCCTCCTTGTATGCCGTCTATCGGCCGATTAAGCCGCAAACTTCATCAGGTATTTCGAGATTAAGGAAGGAATTCCAAGCGCTATGTATCCCCACTGGCGGAAAAGGCCCGAGACCGAGAACGACTGGTTTGAAGCCCTCGTCAATCTCGCCCGGCATTTGCGCGGTCCGGACGGGTGCCCCTGGGACCGCGAACATACGGCTGCCCAGTTTTCGGCGGACGCGACCGAGGAAGCGGGTGAGCTTCTTGATGCCTTTGCAAACGGCGAGAACGCCGAGGTCGAAGAGGAGTGGGGGGACGTATTCTTCGTGCTTCTCGCCGCTGCTGCCGCCGCCGAGGCCGAGGGACGCTTCACCTTGCGTGAGGCGATGGAAAAAGCACACAACAAGATGATCCGCCGTCATGAACACGTCTTTGGCGACACGAAGGCCTCCAGTCCCGAAGACGCCGTCAACCGCTGGAACCAGATAAAAGCCCGCGAGCGCAACGGCGAGTAGTGCTCGACGACGCAAGCCGGCGCTTCTTGCTGTCTCTCCCGTTGGGAATAACCCCCTGAGCGTTGTTGCGGAAGGCAATGGATTGGGATAGACTCAGCTGCACGCGGTCAGCAAACCAGCACACAGAGCAAGAACTGAAATCACAAAGGAGCATTTCATGTCACTGGAAAAAGCGACGCAAGGTCGAAATCGGGGTTTTGCTTCCTGGCACGGCATACCGCTGCTTATCGCCGCGCTCGCGCTTGCCGCCGCTTCGGGTGCGTGGGCAGGAGAAGCGGATTCCAGACCGTCCGACATGAGTCCCGCCGTCATTGCTCCGGACCTGCCGATGGGCGAGCCGCTGCGCGACGACCTCGACCAATACGGCGGCTGGCTGGGCCTCAAAGGAGAACGCACGGGGTTTTTTCATGTGCAGAAACTGGGGAACCGCTGGTGGTTCATCACCCCGGAAGGCAATGCCTACTTTATGCTCCAAATGGGATGGACCGGCATCGAGGACGTGCCGCGCATCAAATCCTGGGGGTTTAACGCCGCCGAAGAAGATAACGGCATGCCCTACGCCAAGAACCTCGACTTCTTCCGCATGGACACACCGCCGTATCCCGTGGCGAAGTTGCCCGGGCTTCCGCCGTGGGTGACCTTTCCCGACGTATTCCACCCCGACTGGCCAAAACAGTGCGCCGAACGGGCCGAGCAAGTGCTTGGTCCCATCAAAGACGATCCCTTGCTGCTCGGATACTACATGGTCAATGAAATGTGCCTGGACGGATGGTACGAGGCCGTCACGCACACCGAGAAAGACGCTCCCTCGCGCGCAGCGTTCATCGAAGTCGCGCGCGCATACTACGCGGATAAGCCCGATGACCTCGCGAAAGATTGGCAGGCCTACGGGGTCACCTCGATCGATGACCTCGCGAATGTCGAGGGAGAGCCCCCGTCCGTGCCGGGTCTCAAAGACGCATGGGTCGCCGCGCTTGCGGAGCGGGCCTTCTCGGTGGCGGCCAACGCGGCCCGCGCCGTCGACCCAAACCATCTCAACCTCGGCATCCGGATGATCAATGCGCCGTTGCCCGAGCCGGGTATTCTGGCGGCCATGAGCAAATACTGCGATGTGATCAGCATGAACCTGTACAGCATGTTCTCGGACCGGCTGCCTGTACAGTTGTTTACCCTCGTACCAGCGATTCACGCCTTCACGGGCCGTCCCACCATGACCACCGAATTCTCGTTTCGCGCGGGCGACACGCTCCACCCCAATACCATGGGGGCGCTGCCGGCCGTAAAGACCCAGGCCGACCGCGCTGTCGGGTATCTGTCCTACGTTGCGGCCACGGCATCGATCCCGAGCCATATTGGTGTGTCCTGGTACAAGTATCCGGATGACGGCCTCGAGAAACCCTGGAACCAATATGCCGAAGACTGCAATTTCGGCGTTATAGACCCGGCACGGCGGCCCTATGCGGTGCTTACCGAGACCATGCGCGCGGTCAATGCCGTAATTTACGAGCTTGCGGCGGACCCCGTGCGCAACGAAAAGCTCCCCCTGTTCTGGCGCACGGAACTGATGCGCTGGGACCTGGCGGTGGACGAAGTGGTGCTCGGCCGCCTCGCGCGCACCGGTAAGCCGTTCGAGGATCCCATGGCGCAGCAGCTTCTCGAACCGCGCCGCTATCACCAGGACTACTGGGTGCACCACGAGAGCCCCAGCCTGACCGTTAACGACGGCCGTTTCGTCGGCTGGTGCCAGGCGAACATGATTAGGAAAGACGATGAGGCAACGACGCTGACTTTGCTCAACGTGCTGGCCTACACGACCTTTCCGCGCGAATTGTGGCTCGGCGCCGCCTGCGCCAGCCCCGAGGAGGCCATCGTCCTCGAGTCGAACGCGCAGTTCCTGTCGCGCCGTGTCACGCCCGACGGACGGGTGCTGCGCCTCACCATGGCCGACGGGAGTTACATCCGCACCGACTACGATCGGTCTGAGCTGCGCGTAGACCGCCGCGTCCCGTATCTTGACCTTCGTTTCGATTACGCTGTCCGGGAGGTGACGATAACGGTACGCGGCAGCGCCACCCGCCTGGGCGTAGCCGGAGCGGAGGGCTGGAACGCCACCTGTAACGGCAAGTCCCTGGCGGCGGAAAACATATCCACCGACGGACCGCTGACCGTGTTCAGCCTGACGCCCTGACAACCCCGGGGCTTCCGGACTGTGTTCCGCGGACGTCAGGGATTCAGATCAGCCCCGCGGCTGCCAAGGCCTTGGCGAACTCGCGCTTCTCTTTCGGCGAGAGTTCGCGCTGGGGCATGCGCACATAGCCGGCGTCGAATCCGCGCAGGCGAACGCCCTCTTTATAGTAAGCGACCATTGCGCCGTACCGGAGGAGCTTTGCCGCAGCGCTCAGCTTCTGCTGGTGCTTCCACGCGCTTGCGAGGTCGCCCTTCTTCACGTTCTTGATAATCGCCAGGAACAGCTCAGGCACGACATTCGCCGCGCTGGCAACACACCCCTGGGCGCCGGTCACCAACGCCTGATAGCTGTAGTTATCAACGCCGTTGATCACCACGAAGCCTTTCGGGGCGTGGGCAAGCAGCTCGCCCATATGCACGAAATCGCCGCTGCTATCCTTGACACCGCGCAGGTTCTCGACCTTCTGGGCAAGGTCGACGATGAATCCCGCGGAAAGCGCGTTACGCGCGCAGGCAGGCAGGTTATAGAACATGATGGGGAACCCCTTGGCCGCCTGCGCCACCGCTTTGTAATGCATTGCCAGAGAAAGGTTGTCGTAGCCATAGAACCCCGGCGCGACAATGCCTGCGGCCTTCGCCCCCGCCTGCGCCGCATGGCAGGTCAGCTCGATGGTGCTCGCGGTATCCAGACAGCCGGTGTGCGCGATCACGTCCACCCGCTTGCCGACCGCCTTCACGACCAACTCGAGCAGTTTCTTGCGTTCATCGAGCGTCATCAGCATCCCTTCGCCCGTCGTTCCCGCGACGAAGAGCCCGTTTACGCCTCTGTCGGCCAAAAAACCGGCCAGGCCGGCCGCCTTGTCATAATCTACCTGCTTCCCGCCCTTCGTGAACGGGGTCAACAACGCGGGAATAACGCCACCTTGAATAAACGGCATAGCCGCCTCCTGTTTCCCGGCCGGGCTCAATCTACCAGCCGTATCGTTCGGGTCCCCAAGATTTCAATACATGTTCCTGTTTGGGCAGCAACAGCGTCCGCTCGGGCACGTCCTCGTACACGATGGCGCCAGCGCCCACACATGAGTAATACCCCACCTTCACGCCGGGCATGAACATCACGTTGACCCCCGTCCGCGAGTAGTCGCCGATGATGGTCATATCTCCGAATCGCGGGTCGGGCACTTCCTTGTGCCCCTTGTTTATCTGCTCTTTCGTGCCGTTGTCGAAGCGCAACGTGCCGCATACAGTGGCGGCGCCGATGTCGACGTTGTTGCCCAGAAGCGCCGTGATGCAGCAGTAGTGATAAAGATATACCACGTCAAACATCACGCCCTCGAACTCCGCATCGTGTTTCACCAGCGATTTCGAGCCGATCACGGCGTAATCGTTGACCACGCAATAGTCGCGAATAAACGTGCCATTGCCAACGCAGACCCCGCTGCCCACGATGGCGCCGTTGACGACCTGCGTGTTGTCGCCCAGAATCACCGAACCGCCGATGTGACAACCCTTTCCAATGCGCGACCCGTCACCGAGGATGAACTTCGCATCGTTCGGAATCTCCGCGCTGTCGTCGATATACGCGCCCTTGCCCAGAACCGTGTTCTCGATGGCATCCGTCGCATGCTTCGCCGCGGCGCGATTGGCCTGCGCAATCTGCCACGCGCGGTCAACGTCGATCACAAAGTCGCGCGCCTCGCACGCATGCACCTCGATGCCGTCTTGAACCATCAGGCCGAAACTGTGCGCCACGTCGCCCTCGGGAGGCGGCATCGCGCCGATCTCGACACTCGTCATCATGCCCGGGTTGCGCAGGAGATATGTCTTCAGCGTCTCCGTGCGCGCGGCCGCAATCCCGCCGAACCGGGGATGCGCGCGGTCGCCATGACCGGTCACTTCTTCCACAAGGCCGTCTTTGCCCGTGCGGACCGTTATCCAGTGCGGAACTTCCGGGGGACAGGGCGTAACCAGCAGCATCGCGCGGGCTTTCCGCTTCCGGTACTCGTCCAGGAACCGCTGCAGCGTTTCCCGCGTCGTCACAATGTCGCCGTAACAGACCAGCGTGTCCTCGCCCGTCAGGTTGTCGATGCCGCACAGGGCGGCATCCGCCGGACCTTTCTGGGCGCGCTGTTCCGCGAACCGCACCTGAGGCAGGTCGCCCAGGCATGCGCGAACGGCCTCTGCGCGGTTACCGATTACCACAACGACCTCCCGCAGGTCAAGAGCGAGCAGGTCAAGGACCAGCCGCCGCACCATCGGAACGTTGATAACCGGCACCGTGCACTTCTGCCGAATCCCGCAGAATGGCCACGCGCCCTTGCCCTCGCCCGCCGCCACGACCAGCGCAGATCTCATATCGGTTTCTCCTCCCTGGAAGGCTTGCGTTCCGAGCAGTATACTAGCCTGCGGCAGGGCTGGCAACGCAAGAACAGGAAGGAAGTTGTCATGAAACACAAAAAGACGACATTCGCGCTCTTTTTTGGGAATCGGGGCTTTTTCCCGGCCGAACTCATGAGACAGGCGCGCATGGAACTCCCGCGCGTACTCACCGGGCTGGGTTACGATTACCTCATGATGGACGAGAGCGCCACGCCGCACGGGGCGGTCACGACAGCCCGGGAAGGCGAGATCTACGCTGAGTTTCTCAACGAGAACCGCGGCAAGTACCAGGGAGTCATCCTGTCTCTGCCCAATTTCGGAGACGAAACCGGCGCCGTCGCATCGCTCCGCAAAGCCGATGTGCCGATCCTGATACAGGCGTATCCGGACGACCTCGATAAGATGGCCCCCGCCGTACGGAGGGATTCCTTCTGCGGAAAGTTCTCCGTCATGGACGTGTTTTACCAGTACGGCGTCAAATTCACGGCGCTGAAGCCGCACACAGTGAATCCCGCCAGCAAACGCTTCAAGCAAAACCTGGACTATTTCGCCGCCTTGTGCCGCGTGGTATCCGGCCTGCGCGGGATGACGGTCGGCGCCATCGGAGCGCGTACCACGGCGTTCAAGACCGTCCGCATCGACGAGGTGGCCCTCCAACGCTACGGCATTACCATGGAGACCATCGATCTCAGTCACGTCTTCTTCCGGATGAAGGGCATCAAGAAGGACGCCGCCTACAAGGAAACACTGAACCGCCTGGAAGGGTTGACCTCGTGGAAAGGGATTTCCGACGAGGTGAAAGACAACATCGTCCGGCTGGGACTTGTCATTGACCAGTTGGTCGAGGAGTACGCGCTGGACGCCTTCGCGTTGCGCTGCTGGATCGAGCTTCAGGAACAGCTTGGCATCTCTCCGTGCATCCTGATGGGCGACTTCAACCAGCGGGGCATCCCCGCGGCGTGCGAGGTCGACGTCGGCAACGCGGTCGCAATGTATGCGCTGCAATCAGCTTCACAAGCGCCGGCCATGTGTCTGGACTGGAACAACAACTACGGCGACGATGACGATAGATGCATCCTCTTTCACTGCGGGCCCGTTCCACCGTCGCTGATGAAAGGCAAGGGGAGAATCTGCGACCACGCCATCCTCGCCAATTCCGTCGGCAAAGGGCGCGGCTATGGCTGTAACGCGGGCCTGATCGCCCCCGGAAAGTTCACCTTCGCCAGCATGATGACCCACGAAGGGAAGCCGCGCTTCTACCTCGGGCAGGGTGAGTTTACCAAGGACCCCATTCCCAAGGATTACTTCGGATGCGCCGGTGTCGCCCGAATTGACAAGCTGCAGGACGTCTTGCTTCACGTGGGCAAGAACGGCCACCGCCACCACCTGAGCGCCACTCCCGGCCGGTTCGCCGCTCCCGTCGCCGAAGCCCTCGAATACTATCTGGGCATGAGCGCAGCCCTCCCGCAGGGAGCATGTGAATGAGCGATACCGCGGCAATCGTCCGGCGCGCCTTCGAACAGGGGCTGGTTGTCCCCGCCTTCAATGTTCCGTATTTGCCGATGGTCGAGCCGGTGGTGCGGGCCGTGGCCGACTGCGAGAGTTTCGGCCTCATCGAAACCGCCCGCCTCGAGTGGTACAAGTTCGAAGGGAAAGGCCTCGGGCCGGTCAAACACGAATACGACAAATGGGCCCGGCCCGAAGTGCGCCTCCACCTCGATCACGTCCCTGTTATCGATGAAGATGACCAACGCGTGGACTACCGCGCCATCATCGGGGAAGCCCTCTCGTTGGGATATGAGTCGGTCATGGTCGATGGTTCACGCCTCTCCCTCGACGAGAATATCGAGGTGACGCGTGAGGCCGCCCGGCTCGCGCACGCCGTGGCCGTGCCCTGCGAAGCCGAATTGGGCGCGGTGCTCGGGCACGAAGCCGGGCCGCCCCCGCCGTACGAGGAGGTCTTTGCCTCAGGACGCGGATTCACTGACGTGGAAGAGGCCCGGGGCTTCGTCCGCGAATCCGGCTGCGATTGGCTCTCGGTCGCCGTGGGCAACGTGCACGGCGCCATCTCGGGCGTGCTGCGCGACCGGAAAAAGGTCGAAGCCCGCCTGAACCTCGAACATCTGGACGCCCTGCGCGAGGCCACAAACGTTCCCCTGGTGTTGCACGGCGGGTCCGGCGTGCTCCGCGAATACGTCCTCGAGGGCATCAAACGCGGCATAGCCAAGGTCAATATCGGCACCGAGATTCGCCAGGCTTACGAACAGGCATGGCGCGAACACAACAGCATCCAGGCTGGTCAGGAAGCAACCTACAAGCGTACGTGCTGGATTATTCGCGACTATTTCGGCATTCAGGGAACACGCCACAAGCTCCTCTGACCGCCCCGCGAAACCAAGCTGAGACGAAGGGGGGAGAACCCGTGAGTTTTCTGGGTATCGACGTCGGTACGACCGGATGTAAGACCTGCGCTTTCAGCCAGGACGGGACGCTGCTCGCTTCGGCCTACCGCGAGTACGATTACAGCGTCCCCCGACCGGGATGGGCCGAGTTGGACGCACGGGCGGTCTGGCACGAGATCAAAGACTGCATCGCCCAGGTCAGCGCTGCCTGTGCCCGAGATCCGATCTCGGCGCTTGCTGTCTCTTCCCTGGGTGAGGCCACGGTGCCCGTGTCGCGCGAGCGCGAAATCCTGGGACCCTCCCTCCTGAATTTCGACGAGCGCGGCGCGGAATTCCTCGACGAACTCGCAGCCCGTCTGGACGACGGCCGCCTGTACCGTATCAACGGAAACACCCTCGGAAACCATTATGGCCTGACCAAGCTGTTGTGGCGCCAGGCGCATCAACCCGAGCTATGGAATCGCACCCACAAGTTTCTTCTTTGGGGCGGATTCGTTTCCTATATGCTTGGGGCCGAGGCCTTCACCGACTACTCGCTGGCAAACCGTACGCTCCTATTCGATGTGAACGCGCAGGCCTGGTCGGACGAACTCCTCGCGTGGGCAGGCATCGACCCATCGAAACTGCCCGATACCGTCCCCTCTGGCACAGTGATTGGCCGCGTATCGGCGTCTATTGGCCATGAGCTTGGGCTGTCCCCCAGCGTGGCAATCGTTACGGGCGCCCACGACCAATGCAGCAACGCGGTTGGGGCGGGCGTCCTCGGCCCGGGAGACGCCCTGTTGGGCATGGGCACGTTCTTGTGCGCGGCTCCCGTCTTCGAACGGCGCCGTGAACCGGAGGCTATGCTTCCCCACGGCCTGAATACGGAGCATCACGCCGTTCCCGGCCGTTTCATAACCTTTATTTACAACCAGGGCGGCAGCCTTTTGAAATGGTACCGCGACACCTTTGCTGCTCCCGAGCACCGCGCCGCCCAGGAAGCCGGCGAGAGCGTATATCCGCGCCTCCTGGCGGAGATGCCCGACGGTCCTGCCAACGTGACCGTGTTGCCCCACTTCACAACGACAGGCCCGCCCGAGTTCGTCTCCGGCTCGAGCGGCGTCATGGCCGGGCTGCGCCTCGAAACCAAACGCGGCGAGATCCTGCGGGGAATCCTCGAGGGAACCGTCTTCTATCTCCGGGAGTGTCTCGAACGCGCCCACAGTGCGGGCATCGATGTGACGCGGTTCTCCGCGGTCGGCGGCGGAAGCAAATCCGAGACATGGCTGCAGATGACGGCGGATATCCTCAAGACTCCGCTCGTGCGGCCCAAACAGACCGAAGCGGGAGCCCTTGGCGCGGCCATGCTCGCCGCTGTCGGCACAAGTGCTTTTGCGTCGCTCGAGGAGGCCGTCGAGGCCATGGTTACACCCGGCCGGGCCTTCGAACCTCTACCCGAAGTCTCGGAACGATACGAGAGCCATTTTGAACGGTACAAGATGCTGTGGCCGCTCATGAGGGAGTATCTCCAAGGACGGCCTTGAACCCCGCTATCCCTGCCGCCGTCGCGCACGGCGGGACGAGTGTTTACGGCGCCTCGTTTGCGCGTCGGACCTCGTCCGCCGCCTCCAGAAGAGGCGCCGCGGCTTCAGCGATGCGTTCTGCCATGACCGCGTAGCCCTGGTCGTTGGGGTGGATCTGGTCGGACATCAGACGCGGCTTTCCAAAGATACCCTTCAGGATCTCGGGCACAAACACCGCTCCGTGACGTTCCGCAACAGCCTCGAAGCCATCATAGTAAGGGTCCGAGAGCACTCCCGCTTTGAGATGTATCAGTATGACCATGGACCGTGCCGCAACGCACTGCGCCACAATGCGCTCCACGTTCTCGACCGTCTTTTCCCGGGGTATCTGTTGCAGGAAGTCGTTTCCGCCCACGAGAACGATGACCAGACGCGGGGACCGCGACAAGACATCCTCCTTCAACCGCGCCAAAGCATCCCCGCTCGTGTCGCCCTCGATGCCCGCATTCACTACGCGCTCTCCCAGGAGCCGGGACAAGTGTTCCGGATAGCTGTTTCCGGGCGTGGCCCCGTAACCGCTGGTAAGGCTGTCCCCCAGACATACAATACCCTGATTCGGGGTGTCCAGGTTCGCCGCGTGCTTGTAAGAACTCCCGCACCCGCAAACCAGCGCCGACACACCCAGTGCGATCGCCTTGACCAATCCAGATGTCCTGAACCTGCGCATGTCCCATATCCGACAGAGTTGTCTTTTGGGCAGTATATTACTAAGATGAAGGGTATGAGGGAATCATGCCCGAAGGCGCCGGCGCCGCCATGCAAGCCGCGGGCGTTTTCGGGGTACAAACGGACGGGCACGGGTTATGTCAAGAGTGACTCACGCCAAACAGGAACGTATCGTTGAGGCTGTGCGGCTCGGGCTCGAAGGGGATGCCGCCGTCGAATTTGTACGCGAAAGCGGTTTCGCCATGACATCCGCGGGGATAGCGCGCCATCTGCGCAGCATGGGAGGGCGCGGACACGTTCAGGAGCTCATCGAGAATGACCTGAGCAATATCGAGATCCTGCAGCACTGTTTTCCCCAGGAAGACTTGGGCCACCTTCATGAGGCGCCCCCCAGCCAGCCCGAACTGTTCGACGCCGACGAACACACCCCGGCAGTCCCGCCGCCCGATCTCATGACTCCGGCCGGCATGTTCGAAACGCGCAAGATCGCTCTCCGGCTGCCGTCCGACCTCTATGAAGCCATCCGGCTCGCGGCTCGCGCTGAAAACACCAGCAAGAATCAGCTCATCGTCGATATCCTGAGCTCGGCACTCGCGCAAATGCCGAAACTACCCCCCGAGACGGACGAACAACAGACTTCCTAGCCGTTATCCCGCTCGTTGCGGCGCGCGATGCGAGCGTTGCGCCTCAAGCCCGCGAGTTTCGCACGCATGATCGGAGTGCCCGCGAATTCCTCTCGAAACCCCTCCTCATCCATCTCCTCGAACAGTTCCAATGGCGGACAAGCATGGCCCTGCCGGGGATGAAAATCCGTCTCGCTCGTTGCCGGAACGCCTCCGTTCCAGGGGCAGGCCTCCTGGCAGATGTCGCATCCGAACACCCAATCGCCGAAATGACGCTGCAACTCCTTGGGGACCTCGCCGTGATTTTCGATCGTGTGATAGGAAATGCACCGGCGCGAGTCCACTACATGCGGCGCCACGATGGCGCCCGTGGGGCAGGCGTCGATACAGCGCGTGCACGTGCCGCACAAGTCTTGCGCCGGTGCGTCGGCCGCCGCTTCGAGCGTGGTCAGGATGACCCCCAGGAAGAACCACGACCCTAAATCCTGCCGCAACACGAGGCTGTTCTTGCCAAGCCAGCCCAGACCCGCCCGCGCCGCCCAGAATTTCTCGAGCACGGGGCCGCTGTCAATGCAACAGTACGTATCCACATGCTCGTCCAGGGATTCGATGTGGGCGGCCAGCGCGCGCAGGGGCCTTCTCAGCACGCGGTGGTAGTCGCGGCCCCAGGCGTAGCGCGATATCCGGCCCGTCCCGGGTTCCGCGAGGGGACGGGGCGAATTGTAGTTGCGCGCCACCACGACTACCGAACGCGACCCCGGGAGCCTCTTCAGCACGTCCTGGCGAATGGCCTTCGTGCGGACCATCCAATCCATGTCCGCGTGGAACCCTTGTGCGAGCCACCGGCCGAGCAGGTCCTCGGGATCGATAGTTGTCACGGCCGCTACCGCGCACGCATCAAAACCCAATTCAGCGGCGCGCGTCTTGATCGAGGCGCTGTGGCGTCTGGTGTTCAAGATGCCCCCCGTATACCTATCGAAGGTTGACGCGGTCGCCGTACTGTTCAATAAGCCTCGCGTTCCACTCGTCGCCCCCCGGAAGATTGGCCGTCTTGAAAACAGGCGGCTCTTTGCCCGCGTTCGCGTACGCGCAGCACACGAGGTAAACGATTTGTTCCATTATGGCGATGCCCACAAGACTCGATGTCGCCGCCGTCATCAGCTCCAAGCCGGGAACCTGCAACGCCGCGTCGCCCGCCGTGCCGCAATTGTCGATGACCACGTCGCAGACCTCGTACAGCTTCTTGCTCTGGCCCGCGCCCAGCTTTGCCGCCTTGGATTGGTTCAGCGACGTGATGGCCACGGTCTTCAATCCCTTCTCTCTGGCATAGAGCGCCATTTCTACCGGAACCGCGTTCTTACCGCTGTTGGACACGATGGCCAGCACTTCTCCGGAACGCGTATCCGCCTTGTCGAGCACGACCCGTGCGAGACCGGGCATGCGCTCGAGCCTGGTGCTGGTCGCCGGCCCTTCGTGCTGCATCAGCGCCGGAAACAGGATCGCGTTAACCGGCGCCAACCCTCCCGCGCGGTAATACACTTCTTCTCCGAGGAAATGAGAGTGCCCTGTCCCAAAAACGTGCCAGACCCCTCCATTCATAAGACTCTCAGCAACCATGCCCGCGGCCTTCCGGATGGATTCCGCTTGCGTCTGCTCCACTTTGTCGAGCAATTCGCGGCCTACCTGAAAAAACTCGAGCATAAGACCTCCTCCCTTCGCAGACGGCGCCTGTCCCGGGCTATTGTCCCACGTTGTCCGGCTCGAAAGGCACGGGCAACGCGGCAATGCGTTTCAGCCATGCCCGGTACTCCGATAACGTGAATGGGGGCGCCCCCGAAATATAGTGATTTCCAAACGCCTGGCCGCCGCTTTCCCAACGGATAAGATACAACCGCCGGTCGCTCGCGTACGTGCGCAGGCGGCCCACCTGCCAGTTCTGCGAAGCGGGCACCGTCATTTCGCCCGCGCACAGGGCCTCCCCCTCGGCGCTGGACACCTCAAACCGCACAACGGCGTCCTGCAAGGTGTCGTTTGCCGCAATGACGGGCAGGTACTTGTCGTTGCCGGGTTCGCCCATCATCACGCACACCGGCCGCTGCACCCGCCGGATATACCAGTACGCCAGCTTCCTTCCGAAATAATAGTCAACGACCGCGTCGGAGAACTGCGGCCATCCGTCAAGCACGTTCCACCACAGGATGCCGCTCGTCCGCCATTTGCGCTGTCGCGTGGACTCGATAAAATACTTCTTGGCCTCCGCCTGCACGATTTGGCTGGCGAGCACAAATTCCTCGAGTGTACCGGGTATTTCACCGAAATACTCGCGGATCTGGTTCGCCATGAGCTTAATGCGATTGCGGTCCGCGGCGTTGTGGCGCAGGTGCGAGACGTCATGGACGCGCCACTGAGGGTTGTTTTCCCAGGGCCACAGCGCATCTTCAAAGATAAAACGCCGAATCGAGCCGGCGTTCGGGCAGCCGTGGTATCCGATCTCCCCGATGAAACCGGCGGTGTGCTGCGTGTAATACGGACTCTTGAAATACCCGCGAGGCCCCCACAGGTGCTGCTCGGCAAGCTCGCGTCTGGCGTCCGGCGCGCGGTACGGAGAACTCGGCACGTAATGGCGGCCGGGATCGCACCCGTGCACCACCCTTGGGAGGACCTCTCGCGAAATCCGGTTGTGTTCCGGCGACAAGCCGTCCGACGCATAACACTCGTCGATCTCGTTGTCGCCGCACCACAAAGCCAGCGACGGATGGTTGCGCAACCGCCTGACAACGGTCTCCGCCTCATCGCGCACCCGTTCAAGAAAGGCGTCGTCCTGCGGATACCGGCAACACGCGAACACAAAGTCCTGCCAGACCAATATGCCTTTCTCGTCGCAGAGGTCGAAAAAGGCATGGTCTTCGTACACGTTGCCGCCCCAGCAGCGAATCATGTTGCATCCAAGATCTTCCGCCAGGGCGATGGCCTCGGGCAGGCGGCCGGCGTCCCGGCTGTGGAACGCGTCCAAGGGGACCCAATTCGTGCCGCGCACCATGATGGGCTCATTATTAACGCGAAACACGAAATGGCCGTCCGGATCGGGCGGCTCGTCGTACCGGCACACGGTCGGCCCCCTGGATCCCAGCGGGTGGGGGACCCCGGCGCTGGCAGTGCGGTCGACGGCAACGGTGCGGACGCCAACGCGCTCCGTTCTCTCAGCGAGCGTCTCGCCAGCGCACGTCAGGCGTGCCGTGACGCGGTACAGATTGGCGTCTCCATAGCCGTTGGGCCACCAGAGGCGCGCGCCGGGCACAGGGATACGGCAGGCGTCCGCCGCGAACTCCAGCGGCCATGAATACTCGAAACGATGGCCGCCACAAACTCCTTCAAAATGCACCGTGTAGCCCATGAGGTCCAGAGCCGGAGACCGAACCTCAAACATCGCCGCCAGCACCGCGCCCTGCTCATTTATCTCGAGGGTCCGGTAATAGATCTGCTCGAATCCATGAGCGGCACGGGGTTCAAGGCGCACGTCGCGCCAGATGCCGGCCGATACTGCCCGGGGCATGATGTCCCAGCCCCACATATGCGGTGCTTTGCGCACGTGCAGCCCTTCCATGCGGTGTTCCCAGCTCAGCATCGACGCCTCGTACCGGCGCCGGCGCGCGTGGACCATCGCCGGCTCGATACGCACGTGCAGCTGGTTCCGTCCCGGCCGCAGCGCCCCGCCGGTAGCGAAACGGTGGGGGATAAGCATGTTGTCGCTCCGGCCAACCTCCACTCCGTTCAACCAGACCGTGGCGTAGGTGTCGAGGCCGTCGAAGACAAGATCCCAATCGTCGCAGGCCGCAGTGCTCTCAAACTCGAACTCCCGCGCATACCACCATTCGCAGGTCTCCAACGGGCGCAACAACCGGATGTTCTCCCCAAAAAACGGGTCGAGCAGCTTGCCCGCACGGCGCAAGTCCAATTCAACGTTGCCAGGAACCGTCGCGGGCACGGTTGTCGCTGCGCATCCGGGCAACTCTCCGGGATGTTTCGGCGCATTGGCCGACGTCTTAAGACAGGTGAGCGTCCAAGGTCCGTTCAGTGACATACTTTTCATGAGTCTTGCCGCATCCTTCGAGGGCGAGGTTCACAATAGTCCCTAGCATAGTGTTTTGACCGGATGGCAGATCAAGTTTCTTGACTGGGGCGCCGATTTCGCCGAATATTCGTATGTCCCTGGTGTATTATCCTTAAGGCATACAAGGGTTGGGGGAGGACGGCCATGGCAGGATTCGATCCGTATGACAAGGGTCACGGCGCTGTCGACTGGGATAGTCTGCTGAAGGGTGCCCTGACTCTTCTGCAGATTGCCACGGCTCTTTTCGGGGCCGCGCTCCTCGTCGCCGCGTTCATGTGGGCCATGCGCGTCTTTGAGTTCGCCGGGAGTTTCGCCGAAAACCCCGGCCGAATGTCGGAATACATCCAAGTGGCCAAGCAGGGAGACGCGTTCCTGCCCCCGGTCGAGGAGTCCCCGCGTGAGCCCGCGGAGTCGCCGGCGCCAAATGGCGAGCCGCCCGCCCGGGCCATCGGGCAGCTCAAAAGAGCGACATCCCTGAATAGTGCCGACGTTTTCGAGCGCACCGCGGACCGCGTGCTCGTGATCCTGCTCATGGTCCTTTATGCCATCATTCCTCTCGGCACGGCCCTGGTGGGCCTGAAGATCCTGGTCGCCATGCTATCACGAAAGCCTTCCAGGAAGGAGCCTGCCCGGTTGGGAAAGCATGACGTGGGGGAGGACGGAGAAGCGCTGCCCGATGAACCGGACGCACAGCCCGATGACGCTGTATTGCCACGGCGGATCGGGTGAGCCCGGCGCGCGGCTGGACGCCCGAGCCTGAAAGAAGATGATCCCCGGGGGGCCTGCGGGGTATCCTGTCTCCCAAAGAGTCTCGACGCACACAAAGCCAGGAGAACCGTTGTGACTATGCACCGCCGCATTTCCAGAAGAACGTTCCTCGCATCGTCCCTCGCTGGCGCGGCCGCGATTGGATGGGGCGCCGCCTCGCGCGCGCAGGACCCCCAACCGGACCGTTGGGTGCTCCTCGCCGACATCCACATCCCCGGCGACCGCAACAAAGCTGATGGAACGCCGCCCGTCAAACCCGTCGAGAAATTCGCCGCCATGCGCGCCGAAGTCCTTGCTCTCGACTACAAGCCCGCCGGCATCCTCGTCGCGGGGGATTGCGTCTATCTTCATGGCCAGCGCGAAGACTACGTCACCCTCAAGGAGGAGTCGCAGCCATTTGTGGACGCCGGTATCCCGCTCCATTTTTCCATGGGCAACCATGACAACCGCGAACAAATGTGGGATGTTTTTCCCGGCCACAAGGCCTTGAGCGCGGACTCGGTTCAAGGCAAACACGCCTATGTTCTGGACGCTCCCCGCGCTTCATGGTTCATCCTCGATTCGAATCGCGAAACCGGCTTTGTCCCCGGTGAATTCGGCGCCGCCCAGTTGGAGTGGCTGGCAAAAGAGCTTGACCAGCGTCCGGCCAAGCCTGCCGTCCTCATTGCGCATCATTATCCGGAAGGGGAGAATGGACTGGTCGATTTCCCCGCGTTCTGGAGCGTCATTCAGCCTCGCAAGCAGGTAAAAGCCTACTTCTACGGACACAGCCACGCCTGGTCGCAGCATCAACGCGAGGGCATTCACTTCGTCAACCTCCCCGGGCTGGCATGGCTGTTCAGCGAGGAAAACGTCCCTCGGGCCTGGGTCGAGGCGGCGGTCAGCGACAACGGCGCCGATTTGGCCGTGAACGTCATGAATGGGGTGGCTCTGGCGGAAGGCGGGAAATACAGGCTGAACTGGAGAGCCTGAGCTGATAGGCAGGGACCCTTGCAGAAGAGGGGGCAGGACGATGCGCATTTGGGGCCTGAGCGCCCTTCTTTGTGTAAGCTTCACGGCTCATTCCCTTACGCTTGAGGACATTGCGGAAGTCTATGCCCGGAAAGAGGCCGCGCTCGGCGCGTACTCCGTACGATTCGAAGAGGAGGACACCTTCCAGAGAGAAAGCGGCGAGGAAGTGCCCACAAAGGACGTTTATTCCTTAACGGTGGACGGCCCCCGCTACCGCATTGAGGAGCGCACGTTTGAGCCAGCGGACTTGGCGGGATTTGAGACTGTTTCTGTCTGCAACGGTACAGAGTTCAAAATGATACTGAAAGGGCAAGATGGTGCGCCACACTCGGTGTACATTCTGGAGAAGCAGACCTACGAGCGGCCAAGCTATGTCATAGATCCCGTGCGGTTGTCCGGACTGTGGCGGGAACCCGCCCCGTTCGCCACGTATGGGTATGCAATCGATGTGCAGACTATCGTGCGGCCCCCAGAGGCCAGACTTGAGCCGGAGCCCGTTCTTGTAAACGGCGACCGAGCCTGGTGCGTGAGGGGAATGGTGAGCTTTGATGAGCCCAATTCTGGATATGGCCGGTTCTGCCATCTCTGGTTTTCGGAGGAGCGAGGTTTCGCGCTTCTGAAATGCGCCCTTTACGAGTCTGAACCTTCACATGAACAGGAACCCCATCTCGAAATCACGTTTTCGGATTTCTTCGAGGTTCAGAATGAACTCTGGTTTCCTGAACACATTCTCGCTGAGTGGGTCGGGCATGATGAAGAGCCTCTCAAGAGAGTAACCAACTTCAAGATAAGCGTGCTGGAACTCAAGACCGGGGCCCAGGTAACCGACGAAATGTTCCATCTCGCCGTGCCCGAACGCGTCGTGGTAATGGACGACGGCCGCTTTTATCGCGACACGGAGTCCTGGCGCAGGTCCAGGAAAATCGGCCACTTCGCCGAATGGTTTTCGGAAGCTTCCGGCATTAACCTCAGGCAGGTACGTAATGTCCTGATATTCGTCCTCGTCCTCGTGCTCGGGTACTGTATCTTCTTTCGGAAAAAGGAGAAACGCGCGAGCATCGAATAAGACGCCCCTCGCCTTGCCGGATTCATCTGCGCCACGGCCTATGCGTCCATACTGTCCATCAAGTCCATACAGACCATACTTATTCTCGCCATGGAAAGCCCCTTTGTCCGTATGCTAAAGTTGGCCATCGACATCACTCAGGGCTGTTTCCCAAGGGGGCTATCGATGAACGCAACGCTTTTCATCATTGCCTGTGCGGGCCTGTTCACGGCAGTGGAGGAGGCGCCTGCCCTGTATTTCGTGCGCGAGGGCGAGCCGGCGGCGGTGCGCTATGCCGCGCGCGAATGGACCCGGGGCGACGGCTACCTCGAGTTCAAAGGCGAAATGAAAGGCGATTTGCTGTTTGCGGACCGCTGGCTCGGCTCGGGCAATTTCCATCTCCACGCGCGCTTGGCTCTGATGAACGTCGAGGGTACCGCTGCAAGCTTCGTGATCAACGACCGCAGCCATTTCGGCTTCGACGGGGACGGAAAACAACTCTTCGTGGAAGGCCGCTTGTTTGGCGACAAAACCGCCCATATCGAAGGTACCGCCGGGCTCATACAGCCGGGCCAGCCATTCGATTTTGACGTTATCCGGGAAGGCGCCCAGCTCCGGTTCCAGATCGCCGGCAGGGACGTTCACACAATCGAATATTCCGGCAGGGATCTCGGAATCGTCGCGTTCCGCCCGTGGCGGAGCACCATGCGCATCTACGATTTCTGGGTTCGCGCCGCCGAAACCGCGCCGTTTCCGATGCGCACGCAGCCCACTTCGTATTCCATTCCCACGCTGGACATGGCCTTCGAGACTTGGCGGCAGGTTATCGTCGAGTCCATCCCCGGACAATACCTCGGCCATCCGACCACCGTCTTGATGCCCGACAACAAGACCATCTTCGTCACCTATCCCCTCGGACACGGGGGCCCCTCGGCGGTCCTCAAGAAAAGCACCGACGGCGGTCTCACGTGGAGCGAGCGCCTTCCCGTCCCGGACAATTGGGCAACGGCAACGAATTGCCCCTGCATCCACCGGCTGGTGGACCCCCACGGCGTGGCGCGACTGTTTGTGTTTGAAGGCAACGGCCAGATGCGGCAGGCCTGTTCCGAGGACGGCGGCGAGACCTGGACGCCCTTCGAGCCCAACGGTCTCCACTGCGTGGTCGCGCCCATTACCATCGTGCCAATCCGTGGCAATCGCCTGCTCATGCACTACCACCGTGGATTCAGCGAGCAAGACCGCTCGCCCCTCACAATCTGGCAGAGCATCTCGGAAGACGGCGGTCTCACGTGGGCTCCCGAGCGCAAAGTAGGGGAGAAGCTCGGCGCCGATCCCTGCGAACCCGCCATTATCCGGTCGCCCGACGGTACACAACTGGCGTCGATCATGCGCGAGAACTCCCGGCGCTACAATTCACTTCTCATGACCAGCAACGACGAAGGCGAAACCTGGACAGAACTGGTCGAGGCGCCCGCCAGCCTGACCGGCGATCGCCACATGCCCCGCTATGCTCCCGACGGCCGCCTGGTAATGACCTTCCGCGACACTGCCGCCGATAGCCCTACCCGGGGCGATTTCGTGGCTTGGGTGGGTACCTATGACGATATGGTCAATCTGCGCGAAGGGCAGTACCGCGTCCGGCTCCTGGCCCCGCCAAAGAAATTTGACCTCGGCTATCCCGGCCTTGAACTCCTCCCAGACGGGACCTTCGTAACTACCACCTACGCCGAACTGGTGGCCGGCCAGAAGAACTCGGTCATCAGCGTAAGGTTCACCATGGACGATATCGACAAGAAAGGCGCGGTTACCCTCGACGAGCAGGCGGTCTACGTTGGCGGACAGGAGGGCTACCACACCTACCGCATCCCCGCCGTTCTGGTCACGCAACAGGGCGCCGTGCTTGCCTTTTGCGAAGGGCGCAAGAACAGCGGGGCCGACGACGGCGACATCGACTTGATGCTCCGGCGCAGTACCGACAGCGGCAAGACGTGGGGGCCCATGCAGAAGATCTGGGACGATGGCGAGCACACCATCGGAAACCCCGCGCCCGTGCAGGACCGCGCCAACGGCGTCATCTGGCTACCCTTCTGTCGTGACAACGACCGCGTATTCGTCACCCACAGCGCCGACGACGGGCTGACCTGGGCTGAGCCCGCCGAAATCACCAAGCAGGTCAAACCCGTCGGATGGGCCTGGTACGCGACCGGACCCGTGCATGCCGTCCAGCTCAAGAGCGGCCGCCTGCTCATTCCCTGCAATCATTCCTTGGCCGGCGACGAGAATCAGTACTCGCATGTCATCGTTTCCGACGACCATGGGGAAACCTGGAAGCTCGGCGGCACGTTACTCGCCAAGACCGACGAATGCACCGCGGTGGAACTCCAGGACGGCCGCGTCTACCTCAATATGCGCAGCTATCATGGCAACTATCGCAGGGCCATCGCGTGGAGCGGCGACGGCGGCGAGACCTGGAGCGATGTTCAGTTCGACCAGACCCTCGTTGAACCCGTGTGCCAAGGAAGCGCGTGCCGCCTGTCCACCACCGGTAACGGCGGCAAAAACCGCATCCTTTTCTCAAATCCGGCGAGCCCTGACCGTGTCCAAATGACCGTGCGCGTCAGCTACGACGAGGCGCAGACCTGGGCCGCCGGCCAATGCGTCCACTGGGGCCCCTCGGCCTACTCCGACCTCTGTGTGCTGCCCGACGGGGCCATCGGCCTCTTGTACGAAAAAGGCCGCAAAGACGCCTACGAGACCATCACATTCGCCCGTATCCCTTTTGACTGGCTCACCGGCTGGACGGACCAGCGCACCGCCGCCGGAAAGTAGGGTGGCGGCGCCATGGCGTGTCTTCCCGTTGCCGCAGGGCACAAGTGCGGACTGACAAGGACCGGCGGTGGCGGCCGCCTCTACAACCGGTTTCCGCACGGCATAACCTCGCGCTGATGCATTTTCTCCTCTTTCTGCTACACTACAGCCTGTAAAGGGGCCGGGTTTTCCAGGCAGACGGAGAAGGCTGAAGCGGAAAACTCCCGTGCATCCGCGGCGGGGTCGCATGCACATCGGCCCGTGAACGTGTTCTCGAAGAACGCACCCGTCCCGGCACGCGGAATAGATTGCGCGTCGTGACATCCATATGAGATTAGGGAGACGAAAAGTGAGAAGAACAGCTCGAACGGTTCGATTGGGGTGGATGCTCGTCTTCTGCCTTGCCGCCCTTGCCGCCTTGGGGGCCGCGGTCAGCCAGGTTCGGCTGCCTCTCTTCCGGGGATACTGGTATCCCGCCACTGCCGAAGCGGTCCGCGCGGCGTGCGAACAGTACCTGAACGAAGCCCAGATGCCCATGCCGGTTCGCGGGAGGATTGTCGCCTGCGTTGCGCCCAACGCCGGCTACCCCAATTCTGGAGGAGTTGCCGCCTACGCGTTCAAACCGCTCAAGACCGGCCAGTATGACCGCGTGATGATGCTGACCGCTTCGCACACGGTCAGGTTTCAGGGATGCTCCATTCCCATCGTGCGGTATTACGCGACGCCGTTGGGTCTTGTGCAACTGGATGGTTCCGCCTGCAAAAGGGCAGCCTGGTCGTCTCTGATCGAGTCGCAAACCGTCCTCTATAAGGATATCGGGATGGGGAGGAACAAGCGCGTCGCCATTCACGAGACGGAACATGGCATCGAGCTGTTATTGCCGTTTCTACAGGTTCAGTTGGGCAACTTCGAACTCGTTCCCATCGTTGTAGGCGACTTGATGGACTCCAACGGCCGCCTGCGCACCACCGCCATCAAATCCATCGCCGACGTTCTGCAACGTATTGTAGACGACCGAACCCTCATTGTCATAAGCTCCAACTTGACGTACTACGGGGAGCGCTATGGATACACTCCGTTCAAGGAAAACGAAACGGAGGGCATAGAATGGCTAGACAAGCAGGCCCTGCACTTTATCCTCAATCGTGATCTTGAAGGTTTCGCGGATTACCTCGAAAAGACACGCAACCCCATCGACGGCGCAGCGCCGTTGGCGATACTCATCGCGCTTCTGCCCAATCAGGTCGAAGGCTATCTGCTCAATTACCAGACACATGCGCAGGAAATGGGAGAGAGCGGGTCCTCCGTGAGCTATGCCGCCCTGGTCTTTTCGGACCCGGCCGCGGCCCCCAATGAGTCCAAGAAGACCCTCGAGGTCACGCCGTGGGAACCGGCCGATGCCTCCGACATCTCCCTTTACGGCCCAACGAAGCCCATCACGGGAGATGATATGGCCGGCCGCCTGGCAAGTGGCCCCGAGAAAAGCGCCAACGAATAGACCGGCTGGCTCCTTGCCCACGGCGCCTTCACTCCGTTAGAAAAGCCTGTCTGTTTTCTGGTCGCCTTCCGCGAAGCCAGGCAGGACGCGGCGCAATAGTTCGCAGAGCCTCGCGGAATGGTGTTGTCCTATGTCGAGCACCTCGTCGTGGGTCAGGCGCTGTCGGCGGCAGCAAGTGTTCGTGATACAGGAAATCGCCCCGGCCCGCATTCCCAGACCTTGCGCAGCAACTATCTCCGGCGCCGTGCTCATGCCCACCGCCCATGCCCCCTGCCGTTGCAGCGCCGCTATCTCTGCCCGCGTCTCATAACTCGGCCCGTGGACCCATGCATATGTGCCGCTGGCCTCGCACTCCGGCACGCGCCAGTTCGGGACGGTTTCGCCGGGCGCATCCGGCCATCCGCGGTAAGGCCATGTCATGATGCATTCCGCCGCCATGAGTGCCCCCGGCTCCAACCCGGCCTTCAAGCCGCCTGCGGCATTGGTGAACACGATCCGGTCAACGCCGAACGAAGCCAGTACCCGCACGGTCGCGGTCACCTCCTCGAATTTCAATCCCTCGTAGAAGTGACGCCGCCCCTGCTGCACGATCACGCGCACGGCTCCGCACAGGCCCTCAGTGAAGGTCCCCGCATGGCCTGCCACACCCGCTGGAGATAGGCCCGGAAACACGGCAAAGGGTTTCTCCCAGCAAACTTCGTCGAGGATGTTTCTCAGGTCCAGGCCTGATCCCGCGACTACCGCCATACGGCAAACGGCGCTCATGTCTTCCACGCGGCGGGCAGTAGATAACGAGTGTACAGTTCCATCGCATACGGGTCCGTCATGCCTGCAATGAAATCCACAATCTTCCGCTCGAGGGAATCCGTGGGATCCCCCTCGCAGCGCACTTGTTCGGGCGGGTGGCTCAACAAATACGCATAGAGTTCGCGTAAGACCTTCTTGGCGTTCTCGATTTCCCGGTGAATGGTCTCACATGGGTACACGTAGTTGTAAAGGTAATCACGCAAAGTACGCATGCTCTCGCGGACATCCCGGGCGATGTCGATGGTCCCTTCCTTTGACCCCTCGATAATGCCAAGAACCATGCTGTCGATGCGCTCAGAAGACGTGTCACCGAGATGTTCAACCGCGGCCCCGGGAAGGTCAGAAGTCCGAATGATGCCGCCGCGCAAGGCATCGTCGATGTCGTGATTGATATAGGCCACCGCGTCGCATACGGCCACAATGTCGCCCTCGAGAGTGACCGCGCCGGGCTCCTTCATGCCAAGGATGATCCCTTTCCCTTTCGAATGGTTCGCTATTCCATCCCGCACCTCGAACGTCAGGTTCAAACCCGGGCCCCGGTGCGTCTTTTCCAGCTTCTCAACGATCCGCAGGCTTTGCGCGGTATGATTGAAACCCTCTGCATACAGTTCGTTGAGGACGAATTCGCCCGCGTGACCGAAGGGAGCGTGGCCCAGATCGTGCGCCAGCGCAATCGCCTCGGTCAGGTCTTCGTTCAGAAACAGCGCCCGCGCCACCGTTCGCCCAATCTGGGCAACCTCGAGGGTGTGGGTGAGGCGCGTACGGTAATGATCTCGCTCCGGAGCAAGAAATACCTGCGTCTTCCGCTTCAGACGGCGAAATGCTTTCGAGTGGATGATGCGGTCCCGATCCCGTTGATAGGCGGTTCGAAACGCGTGTTCCGGCTCCGGGTGGGCGCGCCCCCGGCTGTTCGCTACAAGCATCGCGTAGGGGCTGAGAGTCTCCCGTTCCCGCTGCTCGATCTGCTCACGGACGGTCACCGCTGGGAACTCACTTGCCTTTGGAGAGCCGCCGGGCCAGTTCGATCGGCAATCCGGCGTCGATTATCTTGCGCGAGCAGGCATCGATGTCATACTCGACCCGGCAGAACTCGAAGCTGCGGCTGTCGGTGTCAAAAAAACCGAACCCGGCCCGCGGATCACGGTCACGTGGTTGCCCGACGGCTCCCGGATTGATGAAATACCGGTTCATGGGGGTGAGTTGACACACGCCATCCGGGACCGTGCTGGTGCTGTTGCCCTTTTCGCTGAAGAAAGACGCCCGGTGGCTATGTCCGAAAAAACATATGCTGATGTCGCGGCCGTTCAGATATTCCAACTGCCGCACCGCGTCCAGCCAGTCGATAATGTAGTCGTCCCGGTTGCTCGGCGAACCGTGCACACCCAGGCAGTCGGAATTGAACACTATCTGCTCATGACAACTCGCCAGCCAACGGCGATTATCGTCGCGAATCTGCTCATACTGCCACTCGATGGCCTTCTTGGCGGCCGCCCGGAAGAACCAGGGATCTTCGAGACCGCACACCGCCGCGTCATGATTGCCCATAATCGTGGGAATCCCCCGCTCGCGAACGATGTCCACCACCTCATTGGGGTTGGCATTGTAACCCGTCAGATCGCCCAAACAGATGATGCGGTCAGGTTTCCGATCGTCTATCCGCTGAAAGACAGCCTGGGTCGCTTCGAGATTCGCGTGAAGATCCGATATTATCGCAATTAGCATCTACTCGTCCTTGAGGGGAAATACTTTCATTGTGGGCGCAGTAGCGTTACTCCGATGGTTGTTTGAACTTCTCTTTCTCGATGATCCGACGCAACTGCGCCACTTTCTTGCGTGCGTGCGGGTTCGAGGGGTCAGTCTCGAGTATCTTCTGCATGCCAGCCAGCGCCTTTTCGTAATCACGGCGCTTAATGAACTGGACGGCGATATTGTAGTCGGTGGCCAAGATCTTCTTCCGAAGCCGGGCCGAACGAGGCTGGGCTTTCGTCGCCGCCGTATATTGCTGAAGTGCAGCCGGATAATTGCGCGTCTCAAAATAGAAATCGCCCATTGACTCCTCGTGGGTAACGTCTCCCGTGGCGTCTTCCTTGCCGCGTTCTTCGATCTCCTTCAGGCGGTGTTGCTCATATTCTTCCGGCGTATACACGTGCTTCAGGGCAGAACGCTCAACGAGTATCGATATGTTGTTGCTCGAAGAATCCGTCGGAATCAAGAAAAAGCGTTGCTCATCGGGCTCGTAAGGATGCAAGGTAAATCCGCGTATGAATTCTCCATCTGCAAACTCGCAAATGCGTTCCCCGCCCTCCGGATGATACTCGGGGTATCTCTGGCGAGCGTCGAAATGACCGTCAAAACTCTTTACCTGAAACACGGCTTTCAATTCACTGAACCGAACCTGAATCGTCTCTCCGACTGTTGCGCCTTCGCGCGTCATGGTATCCAAATGAAATCCTGTGTCCTGCGGGTTCAACGCGAAACACACACCGTACTGTATCCTGCCATCCTTGTAACGGACGACGAGACGTTGCCTGGGATGCCTTTGCCGCGCCTGGACACGCTTCTGTTCCACGTACTTCCGGCGCAATTCCTTCTGTTCCGTCCACCGCTGACGCAGCAGAGTTCCGATATGCGCCTTATGAATAGACGTTACATACAATCCCTGCCGGCCGATCTGATTGAGAGCATCATTTTCCGTCTCGGCCTCAATAACTCCCGACGTTTCGTTGCCCTCTCCGTCGATTGCTTTGTAATCGAACTTCGCCACTACTCCCCTCCCCGGGCTTAGCCCAACGAGCCACCATAGTGTGCAATTCGAATCGAAACTTCTCGGATGAAGCCAACCGACCTCACATCTTGACTCTCAAACGAAACCTTAGCACGAAAGCACGATCCCGTCAAAAGGACACAGTACCTAACCCATTGATAGTGCTACGCTTCGTTCAGTCTCTCGTCATCATGTTATCGCGCGGCGCTTACCAACACTGATACGGTGGTCTTATGTCCGTCATCTACGCTATTTTATGCCATCCTACCCGGGAATACAAGCGCACTGCGGCAAATATGCTATATTCTCGCTGAACGCATTGTCGCGCCAGAGTTCGGGCCATCCGGCCGCCTGCCTCTTGCCCAGCGTAAGGAACCGAAACCGGGTTCTTGGTGTTCAACCCGGTGTAATGGGAGCCGCAAACAACAACCAATCGCCTTCTGACGGTTCCAATGTCGAGGTCACAAGCGCGGGAAGGCGGGCAAGGCAGGGAAAAAACCAAAAGACGCCGACCCTGCACAAGGAGCCAAACATGCGGAATAACATCTGGACAACCATCCTGGTATGCGCGGTTTTCACTGTGAGCTGCGCCCTTTGCGCCGTCGGAGCGCCCAACGCCGAAGAAATAGCGAAGCTTAAGAGTGCCGACACCAATGGAGACAACAAGCTCACCCCGGAAGAGTTCACTGCCGCTTTCCCTGAAGCTGGCAAGAGCGGTTTCAACAAGCGTGACCGAAACGGGGATGGCTTTATCAGCCGTGAAGACTTCGCATCGGCCGACAGTTCCGAAGCGCCTGCCAATCCTGCGAATCCCATAGCGCCAAGAATGCGCGTGAAAGCCTTGCTGCAGGAAGCGGACAAAGACGGCAATCGCGAGGTCACATTCGAAGAAATCGCCGCCGTGGCGCCCCAGGTCAGCCGCGAACGGTTCAAAACCCTTGATCGCAACAATGACGGGGTCATCTCTCAAGCAGATAGAAACGTTGGCGGCCCCGCCAAATTTGATTTGCCCAAGCTGTTCGCCAAGGCCGACACCAACAGCGACAAGCAAATCACGTTCGAGGAACTACAGGCGAAAATGCCGAAGCTCACCAAGGAGCGCTTCGCGCAATTGGATCAGAACGGCGATGGAATCCTCAACCAGGCCGACCGCGCTGCTTCGGCCCCGGCAGGCGCCGAAGGCCGCCGTCCGGACCGTGCCGCAATAGTCCCCAAAATGCTGCAGGCCGACACCAACGGCGACAAGCAAATCACGTTCGAGGAACTACAGGCGAAAATGCCCAAGCTCACCAAGGAGCGCTTCGCGCAACTGGATCAGAACGGTGACGGAATCCTCAGCCAGGCCGACCGCGCTGCTACGGCCCCGGCAGGCGCCGAAGGCCGCCGTCCGGACCGTGCCGCAATAGTCCACAAAATGCTGCAGGCTGATTCCAACGGCGACAAGAAGGTTACCTACGAAGAGGCTACGGCAATGAAACCCGGATTTCCTCGGGCGGCCTTTGACCGGTTCGATGCCAACGGCGACGGCGTTCTGTCCCAGGAAGACTGCGGCGAACGGTGTGAAAAGCAGGAATAGCCGGTCCGGTTTCCGCCGGTCCGTCTCAAAACACCCCCTTCCCAAACCCGGACGGGGGTGTTTCTGATTCGCGCAGCAGCTCTTACGGACGCTCACTCCGGGATTTGCGCCGCAGCATGTCCGCGAAATCACCGATCTCTTCCACCCGAAGCACGTAGCAGGCGCCCAGGTAAGCTGCAGAGGCCGACACCAGCAATGCGACGACTGCCGCCAAATGGGCCGGGGTCGAATCCGACGGCCAAATCTGGGCCGTTTTCGCATATGCGGCGTATCCCGCGGCCGTCATAACCGCGCCCGCCACGGTCATGCGGAGCAGTGACGTCAGGAACGCGCTGTCCCAGAGCGGGCCATGACGCCTCACCAGGAAGTAATACAGCGCCGCGAAATTCACCGTATACGATATGTCAGTCGCCAACGCCAGGCCGCGGTAGCCGAGGGGGCGCACCAGCGCGATGTTCAACAGGATGTTGAGTATCATGCTCGCGCTGGCAACGATCACGGGCGTTTTCGTGTCGGCCACACAGAAAAACCCCGTCACACCCACCTTAACCCATGCAAACGACAGCAATCCCAGCGCATAGACCGTCATCGCCCCGACGGTCAGTTCCGTCTGCTCGGGCGTCCAGTCGCCGTGCTCAAACAACAGCTGTATGAGCGGTTTCCCGAAGAAAACCAGACCCAGCATGCATGGAAGCACCAAGAAGAAGCTCTGGCGGAAACCGGTCATCAACGTGTCGCGAATTTCCTTTGCGCGGTTTCGTGCCGCCGCTTGCGACAGCAACGGAAGGATGGCTACCGCTACGGCAAATCCGAACATGCTCAGCGGCAACTGAATCAAACGGTTGGCATAATAAAACGCGCTCACAATGCCTTCGTCCAAAGACCGGGCGAACAGAACGTCGACAAGCTTATTCACTTCGCCCGCCGCCTGGCCCACAAGTACGGGCATCATCAGCCCATAGACTTTCCATACGCCGGCATGGCGGAGTTTGAAGTTCGGAAGCCACACCCCTGTCCTTCTGCCGAGCGCCGCATACAGGACCGCCAGTTGCGCCACGCCTCCCAGCCATACTCCGAGAACCAGGGCGTAGGCCGGGTCCGGAAACGCGTTCCGGAATGCCAGACAACACAGGATTAGAGCAACGTTCAACAACGCAGGGGACCACGAGGGCGTCGCATAGTGCCTTATCGTATATAGAGGCCCCATCGCAAACACCGCCATGCCGATGAAGAACAAGTAAGGGAAGGTCCAGCGCGTAAGCGTGCTGATAAGTTCCAGTTCCTGCGCCGAAAGCGTCACTCCGCCCGTTATCGGTTTCAGCGCGTTCAGGCCGCTCAATAACTGCGGGGCAAGGATCGAGCCTGCCGCGGTCAATACCAGCAACACGACCAGCATCGAAGACATTGCCGCCGAAACGAGTTCGTTGAACGCCTCCTTGCCCTCTCTCTCGAGCGATTTCGAGAACACCGGCACAAAGGCCGCATTCAGCGCGCCTTCTCCGAGCATGTCACGCAGCATATTGGGCAGTTTGAACGCGAGGATGAAGGCGTCTCGCGAACCTACGCCGACAAGGGCGCCCACCACCATGTCCCGCACCAGGCCGAGGACGCGGCTGAGCATCGTGCCCCCCGCAAAGATCGACGCAAACCGCGCGCTCAGACGCGTTGACTTGTTTCTATGGAGGCTCATGGTCCCCCAACCCTTCGCCGGGTGATCATTGGGGATTCGCTTCCGCACGCGGCTTGTTTATCAGTGCCAGGAGCAGCAGCAGCCCGCTTGCCAACACCGATGCCTGAGGGATGCGATGTGGCGCCCAAGGCGCTGGCCGTTCTCCCGGCTCGGCGAGAGGCATTGCACCCAGACACCGGTAACGCTTCGTCTCCCGAGGGGGCAAATCGCCGCTCAACCGGTGAAATGTACCATACGACGTTACAATCGCATTCATTCCGGTGAACCGGCCCCACGGATCAAATACCCCGGAAATGCCGGTGTTGGCGCTGTGCACAAGCGGCAGCCGGGTCTCAACCGCCCGCAAACGCGCCTGTTCGAGTTCTTGCTCCAGGGCGTTGCTGGCCCCGAACCACCCAAGATTCGTAATCACCACGAGGAAATCCGCTCCTTTGCGCCGCAACGTCTCGCTCATCTCGGGAAACAACACCTCGAAACAGATGAGCGGGCCAAGCGTGCGCTCCCTGACAGGGAATACCCGCACCTCATCTCCAGGTTCCACGTCGCTGATAATGGGCACCATCGTCTGAACAATCGGCAGGTACTCGCCAAAGGGCACATACTCGCCAAAGGGCGCCAGATGAATCTTGTCGTAATAGCCTTGTACCGTGCCATCGCCCGAAACCAGGAAACTCGAGTTCCGAAACCGGCCCGTTTCCGTATCGGTCCGTTGCGAACCCGTATACAGCGCGGCCCCCGTTGTCTGCGTCAGATTCTCCATGGGCTCGAAGAGCTCGGGAATGGTAAACTCGTCCATTACCAGCGTCTCTGGCCATACAAAGAGGTCCACCGGCTCGTTTTCGGCGAGTTTTCGCGATTTCTCGGCCGCATTGCGGACCATTTCTACCGTGTATTCGGGGTCCCATTTCATTTCAAGCGGGAAATTGGATTGAAACACACCCACGCGGAAGGGAGGAGAAGCATAGACTGCCGGCTCAAGCAGAAGCAGGCCCGCCCCGTGGGCGCCGACCAGCAAGGTCAACGCGACGGCTCCGCGCGCAACACGCAGACGGCTAAGATAGACCGTCTCCGCCAACAGCGCGTTAAACGCAACCAGAATCCCCGCAAGAAGGCTTGTTCCGCCAAGCGACGCCAACTGAAGAAAGGCAAGATCCTTGCCCTGCGAGTAGCCAAGGCTGCTCCAGCCAAATCCGGTGAACAGACGTCCTTGCGCGTACTCCATGCCCATCCAAAGCAGCATCAGCGACAACGCCGCCGGAAACCACGGCAGGCGCCGCCGCATCCATGCCCACAGCAGCCCCGTCACGGCCCAATACGCCGCCATAATCACGCAGACCGCTTGCTGTCCCCAGAAAGCCCAGCCCCCCGCCCAGAAGAAGTTCGTCAGCAGCCATTGGAACACTATGCTGTGAAAAAGCCAGCCGGCCAGGAAAAAACGGCATGCCGCCTCCTTGGGTGTTGCGTTCCTGCATGCAAAGAGAAGCGGCGTCAGCGCCGCCCACGCAAGAAAATACACATGCCAGGCGGGGAAGCACATTGCCAACATGGCGCCGCTTAACAACGGCAACCCGAATCTTGTGATGAATGCCTTCATGTAGACGGGATCATGCGCGGGCTGGACCGCAGAATTCAACCTTCAAGGCGCCGCGTTCCAGAGTTATGGGGTCTACAGACAAAACCGGCACGCCCATCCGAAAACGTGCCTGCCGGTGCCGTTTCAAAGGCCAGACAAATGCCTACAATTCGTCTTCCATGATCTCGATTTCCTGCTCGATGCGGTCGAGATTCTTCCATTTCTCCTCGCGCCAGAAGTTCAGTGCGCTGATAGCTTCCGGCCGGAGATTTCGAAGATCCACAATCGTCGGAGACAGGAAAATCAGCAAGTGTGAATTCTGTGCCTCGACCCGCCGGCCACGGAAAGAGGCGCCCAATACCGGCACTCGGCCAAGCAAAGGAACACGCCGTTCCGTCTTGAACACGTTGCGCGACGAAAGCCCGCCGACCACCAGCGTCTGGCCATTGGGCACCAGCACCTGGCCGGTCTGTTCGCGCGTCGCGAATACGGGAAGATCAATACCCCGGATCGGACTCGATGGCAGCTGGTCTACCACATTCAGTTTCGACAGGTTTATCTCGATCATGTCGTCGCCGAGCACCGTCGGCTGTATCCCGAGATTCACGCCCACTTGCCGCCACGTCACTTGCAGCTGCGCGCGGCCTTTCTGATAAATAAGCGACTGGTACGGCACCTCTTCACCCGCGTGAATGTCCGCCACGCCGTTCTCGACTACCAGCAGCTCCGGCTTCGAGATCAAGTCCCCATCCGATTTCTGCTCAATTCCGCGAACGATCCCGTCTATCGTCCCCGTGCCGCTGTCGATGATGCTGAAGGTGACTCCCGCGCCGCTTTGGGTCGTGATCCCGCCATTCTCCAACACGTTGCCCGTGGCAACACTGCTGGGATAATCCGGCGTTATGCGCACGTTGTCGCGGTAAGGATTCGTGTCGGGCACAGGAAGCGTCACCTGGTACGAAGTCGGGTCGAAAACGCGCGTCGAGATACGTTCAACTGTGCCATTGTTCTCGATGTCCCGGACAAACCGGGTGTAGTCGAGGTTAGTGCCGATATCCCGCAACCCGTCTTCCGTTGTCTCGCTGATCCATACCTGGATCTGCACCTGGCGTATCGGCTCCACTTGTTGCGGCGCTGGAGGCGGTTCAACCGGCGGCGGAGGGGTTTCCTCGCCTGCAAGCGCGATGCCTGCCAGGATACCGAAGAGTGCGAGCGCTGGCAGAACCCGTTGGATAGCCATTATTTGTCTTCCTCCATTTTCAGATCGGCCTCAATCCCCTTTTCCGTGGGGCCGCCGGTGATGGCTTCGCCGAGGCTCTGGGGGATCTCCGACACCCCCTCGAGAATGTCCGTCAACAATCCCGTTGGCGATACCTTGTTGCTCGTGTCTTCCTCAAGGCCCACAAACCCGTGCTCGTCGGCCACAAGGAAGGACGGTCGCCATACCTCGGACTTGATGAAAAACACGAGTTCGCGCCGGCCTTCATCGGTCTCTCGGTGTCCCACCGTGGCCGAAATAGGCGCTCCGATGAGATTACCGGGGACGAACGTCTCCGCCAACCCGACCGCGGCATCCTCAGCCTGCGTCAGCCAGGGAACCGTCTCGAGGCTCTTCTGACGGGTATTGCGATATAGCCCGCCCAAGACCAATACCTGGCCATGGCGCACCCAGACGCTCGTCATGATGCTGCGAGTGATGAACACTGGCGCTGTGATCTGAGTGCCACCCGATAGACTGTCATCCAGGGCGATGACGATGCGGTTGCCCAGCTCCTTCACTTCGGCTGCAACTTCGAGATTGATGTACGTGTCTTCCAAGGTGGCCCAGTTGCCGTCGTCGTCCGTCACCTTAGGGACTTTCAAGGTCAATGCCACTCCCGTGTCCCGGAATGACGTGGCTTGTACCACCGTGGCGCCTACAACCGTCGTATCCTCATACGGGATTTCCCGCACCGTTTTGATGACCGTGCCCGGCCGTTCCGCCCCAATCATGACCATAGCTTTGGGACGCGACAGAATGTACGCCCGGTTCTCATCCACCAACGCCTGCAACACCATCTCGATGTCGCCGTAGTTCGTGGAAATATTGTCCAGGAACACCGTCAACCCTTCCAAGCGCGTTCCCGAATCCGTTGGAAACGTCAAATCCGCGGTCCGAATGGCGCCGTTGCCGCTTGTGACCCGTCCATAGAGGCGCTCCTTGTTTCGGCGCGCAAAGAAAGCGCTGAAACCCGTCTCAACGCTCTTTGTCGTCTGGAATTCCACCACCTTGCAGGAGACATTCACCTGCTTGGGCGCCTCTATATCGGGCGGTGGCGGTGGCGGCGGCGCCGGGGCCGCTGGAGCTGCTTCTGGGGCCGGGGCCGCTGGGGCCGCTTCCGGGGCCGGGGGCGCCGCGGCCTCTTGCCCAACGGACACTGCCGGCGCGATCAGCCCCAACGCAAGAATGACAAAACCAAATAGATACCGTTTTCGCATTGCTGACCTACCGTTGAAATGTTCCGATAGCCTCGTACCGTGTTACATTCTCGATATCATCAAAGATGCTGAATCGCACCACAAACGCCCGTGCTTCGCCCGGGTTCAGCCGCCCGATATTGACTGTGCTGGTGTCGTAAATCATGTTGCCGAAGCCGAACACCGTCACATTCACCTGCACGCCATACAAGACGCTGTCGCCGCGGTTGTGTGCCTGTCCCGTAACCACGTAATAGTCTTGCCCCCGGTAATACGACCGTTCGCCGGCGCCAATATCCGTGCCCGCCCGGAAATCGTTCAAATTCGTAATGACCAGGGGTTCCTGCTCAACAGCCCGTTTCTCTCTCTCTTCCGGCGTCAATAGCGTATAGCTGCCATCCGGCTTGAACTCGATACGGTCTTTCAAGCGAACGTCCGTTGCATAGGTCGGATACTTCTCGATGATGTTGGCATACATCTCGCCTGCCATATCATAGTCACCGCGCTTCCAAAGCAAGTCCGCCAATTCCCACTTCGCCTTGTAGTTTGTGGGCTCTTCCTTGACCGTGTTCCACAGTCCCGTGATCGCCGTATCAAGCTGATCCGGTGAGCCGAACTCCTCCGTGTACTCCTTACGAAGCTCCGCGATGCGCTGGGCGCTTTCTTCAGCGTAACGCCCATGAGGCGATTCATGCAGGTATTCGTCAAACAGGTTGATGGCGTCTCGATAACTCTTAATGTTGTAATAAGACACCGCAAGCCAATACCGGGCGTCCATCGCAGCATCCGAATACGGGTACTTCTGAATCACCTGAAGCAGCCGGGGAATGACTATGTTGTAGTCGCCCGCCTCGATCATCCGGCGGGCTTCCTCTACCTGCTTGTCGGCCGACCCTTCTTCGAGGATGCGGTTCTTGGTCACCGGAGTGGCCGTCATCGGGACGTTGCTTGACGGGGTAGTGCACCCCGGAAGCTGTAAGAAGAATCCCGCAAGGCATACTAACACAAGGATTTTGGCGGTCATGCGTGCACGTTGCATAGCTGGCTTCTCGCAAGAGCCACCCCTGTCCCTTCAGCAAGCCGGTTGCCTGGACGGGAAGTGTCTCCCTCTAGCTCCTATCGGTTGCTGGCCTTCTTTTGGTTCTGTTCCATCGTCTTAATGACGAGTTCGGTAATGTCGTCCGCCGGAATTGCCGGCTCCAAGCTGCCAAGGTACCCCTCAGCTGCTATCAGGTCGTACTCGGACTCTGCCCCCACCTGGGCGATGGTCCGAACAGCCCGATCGCTTGCCTGGCTGATTAAAATCCAGTAACGCCCGGTGCCGCGCTCGATCTTCTTATCCTTAAGCTCTTTGTATTCAGGCGTTTCTGTCACAATGTCCTGATACCGAACTTCGCCCGGCTTCTCGAACCCACTTGGCAGTCCCCAGTATATCTTCTGAGGGTCCACTTGCTTCTCGTCGATCGAATAGGCAGCAACATATGCGGCACAAACAGCCACCAAGAACCCCGTTGCCACTACTCTACACGAAAACCTGCCCATGATTCTCCTACCTTTTCTTTTCTAGCACTTGGGTGATTCTATTGACCGAATACTCTTCCCCCAAAAGCGCTCGCTGCGGACGGAGTTGAGCTCGAAACCTCCCCAATACTAGCGGTGAGGCGCATTCTTGTCAAGAAATTACCCGGGCGCTGATTCCCGTCCCCACAATCATCGACCCGGAAATTCAACTTCTTTTACCGAAGACCGGCCTCATTCAACTGTGCGATGCCCCTGAACAGACACCGCCTCCACTTCTTTGTCTACAATACCCTCCAACCTGCAAAGGTTCCTGCAAATTCCCCCAAGATGCAGAAAGCGCTCCCCAAAAAGTGTACCACAGGACGCGAGATCCGTTACTTTATTGATTTATTTGCGGCGCGTACGGCTCATAAGTCTTTGTCCATCAGGCAATTCACCCTCCTTCCCAACGATTTTTCCCGCAGACCTTTGCTGCGTCAACGAAGCGCCTTGGCCATCCGTTATCCACTTTGACACGCTGACGCGTTAGCTCTAGAATGTGCAGACTCGATATCCGTTTGATTCTACTGTGCCCCGAGAGGACTAGCCAATGCCATGCTGCCGTCCAATACCGTTCCGGTATGTGATTTCCGTTTTGTGTTTATGTTCAGTTCTCACCTTGGCCTCGCTTGCGGCCGAGAACGAACCGGCCGCGGCTTCTTCGGGCGTGCGCGTCTGGGTACGTCCCTCGGCATACGAAGATGCGCCCCAGGCCCAGGCGCGTTTTCTGCTTGAAGACGTTGTATCACCCGGCGACGCCCTGACGATCCCCTGCCAAGTGAGCTTGACTGAAGGTCTCTCAGACCCGCGCATAGCGTTGTATGTTTTTGACGGTGCGAACGCGCTGCTCTTCGAAGGAACTACCCCGCTTGAAGGGGGAGAAGGAACCCACAATTCGTCGTTTACATGGCCTCTCGCGAATGTCAGCGACGGCGCCTATCGGGTTCGGCTCGTTGTCGTGCATGCCCGTGATGCGGACGTTGCCTGGCGCGAAGTCGTGCTCCAGAAATGCACCTATGGCCGGCTCGCGCAAGAGTGCGAGGACCTGTCCCGGACCATGACTGCGCTTGACGACAGCATGCAGCGCGCCCTCAACGCCGACGTTCCGACCTATAGCGTGGTTCGGGCCGCGATCGCGGCGGACGCCTTGCAACGCGCCGAAGAACTCTTGGAGCAAGGTGACTGGCCTCGGGCGTCAGCGCTGGCAGACTTTGCCCGGACGGCATCGGACTCGGCGCGAGCATTGATTACCTTTGCTCCTCTCCTGCCGGACGTCGAGGCGCCGGTCCGGCCCCCTTCACCTACCGCATTGGAAACACGCGACGGGACGTTCTATTCTTCGCAAGAGCCGGTCTTCTTGTTTGGCTTGCATGACTCTGCCATGGAGCCTCGTTCCCTTGCCGGGCTGAAGCGGTATGGCCTGAATTTCGCCGGTATCGACGCATCTCCTGCCGAACTCCTGCTGGATGCCCAAGTGAACCAGGAGTTGTTGTCACGGGTCGGAGAGTACCTTGCAACGGCAGACACGTCGGGGATCGGTGTTACCGTGGGATTGAGAACCGAAACGGCGCCTCCGTGGCTCAATGCCCATGCCGTCGATTCCGACAGTCCCTCGGGAAGCGGTGGACCGGCGCGCCCGCTTGACCCGGGCCAGGCGCGCGCCATTTGCGAGCGGCAGATCCAAGCGCTGGCCCCCGTCATCACAAAGCATCCTTCGGTGAATGGAATAAGCCTGGCTTACGAGCCGGGATTCCGTTGGGAGACCAAAGCCGTCCGGGAACAGTTTATCGAGGCCGTAGCGCGCAAGTATGAAGGGGACCGCCGCCTCGTCAATCGCGTGTGGCGGACCCGGCTGCGCTCCCTCGACGAGATCGAGATCATGTGGGATTACACCCGGGCGTCGTATCAATACGACTGGCAATCGTGGCACCAGCATATGGTCTCGAGCCACTTCGCGTGGCTCGCAGGATACGCGGACCAGTTTCTCCCGGGCATCCCCAAACAGGTAACGTTGCCAGACACCGTTTTCGAGCCCGGTGAGGCGCGAACCGGCATTGATCAGGAAATGCTGGCAGGTGTTGGCGCAGTTGCGGCATGTACCGCGGACTACGCGGCTGGCGCCCCGGCGTATGCGCTCCCGTTTCCCAGACCCGAGATCTTGTATCGTCTTCTTCGCTCGCTGGCTCCGGGGAAGCCGCTGGTTGTCCTCGATGCTGATTTCGACCTTGCTTCTATCCCCGATGAGGAAGGCGCCTCGCGCTACGTGCATTCGGCCATGTGGGAAGCCGCTATTGCGGGCGTGAATGGCTGCGCGGTGGCCCCGGGCAGCGTGTGGCAAAGCCCGGGAAGCCTGGAAGGGTTGGCCACCGCCTGCATCGACATCAACCGGCTGGGGGACATCGTAACGGCGTTTCAACGCGCGGACGCGCCCATAGCGGTGCTTTGGAGCATGTCCTCTAAAATCTACCGTGACGGTGACACGTTTCTGGATTCGGTGCAGCGCGTGTATGAAGGGTGCGCGTTCTTCGGTTTTCCCGTCCGGTTCATAACCGAAGACGAGTGTAATCCGGCCGGCCTTGAGAATGTGGTGGTGTTGGTCATGCCGGAGGTACCTGCTATCGCCGATGAAACCTTCCAGGCGCTCGACGCTTACGCACAGGCCGGCGGAACCGTCGTCCGCAGCGGCCGTCCCGCACCGTACACGCCCAACGGCGGTTCCCGGCACGAAGTCATTTCACAAACGGACCGCACCATCTTCATGAGAGCGTCCGACACGCCAACGGTCTACCTGCAGGCGCTGGATGCCGCCTACGAGTTCGGCATATTCCCGTCCATTCCCCGCACGACCAACAAGTACGGCTATCCCCTGGAAGGAGTCAAGAGCCGGTATACCGAGTGCGAGGGGCAGGAATACCTCTATGTGATCAATCTCAGAAAAGAACCGGTTCGAACATACCTCTTTGGGGGCTCGCGTCAGGGGCGCGACGTCATTCGAGGCCGCGATGTCCGGTTTCCAATAACCCTCGAGCCTCTCGACCCCATGCTGATCCGGCTCGAACCGCAGGCCTCCGCGCTGCCGGGTGGTGAAGGGAGCGCCGCCATGGCGGCCAGCGAGGCTTCTGAAACGCAAAACAACCCCCCGAGTGTGGAGCTGCAGCCGGCGGTCCCGCAAGCGCCTTGATATCCGTTCCGACGCGCGGCCTCGATGGTTTCGCAGGATTTATCTGAGCTCGCGAAGTGTTTACAGTGCGACAGTATTCGATGACGCCCTGACAGAGCACATGCCTTCACACACGGTTTGCCAGTCCAGTGCGGGATGTGATAACATTGTGTGCCGGAGGACGTTATAAAGCATGAACATCGTCCTATATCCAGACGAACCCCTGCAAGGAACAGCGGCTCTCGTCGAGGACTTCGGGCCGAAGCTCGAGATGCTCGCCGCCGACATGTTCAAGGCCATGTATGAAAACGAAGGCGTGGGTTTGGCTGCCCCCCAGGTGGGCATCCCCCAGCGCTTCTTCGTCTGCCATGACCCTGAATCCGAGCCCCTCTGCCTGGTGAATCCCGAAATCCTCGATATGGAAGGCAATGAGACCGTCGACGAGGGCTGCTTGAGTTTGCCGCAGATTTACGCCCCCGTGCAACGGGCCACCCGGATTCGTGTCCGGGCATCCGATCCTTCGGGCAACGCGCTCGATTTCGAGGCCCGCGACTTGCTGGCGCGAATCATCCAGCACGAAACAGACCACTTGTATGGGCGAATATTCCTGGACCGCGTAGATATTCTGACCCGGCAGGCCAAACTGAAGGAGTGGGAGGAACTGCGTCCTTCCTTGATATCCGCCGCGCCGCTTCAATAGGCGTGGTGAAGACGCATGCCGGTCATGCCCGGTGGGGCGGAAGTATATGCTGTCTGATACACCTGTCTTCGAGCAACTGATTGAAGCCTTCCGGCGCCTGCCCGGCATCGGAAAGAGGTCGGCCGAGCGGCTCGCGCTCCATATATTATCGGCGCCCGAGAACGAAGCGTTTATCTTGAGCGACGCCCTGCTGCAAGCCCGCAAACACATCGTGCGCTGTTCGATATGCTGCGATTTGTCCGACGGCGACCCCTGTGCCATATGTGCGAACGCCGGCCGCGACAACGGCGTGATTTGTGTGGTGGAACAGCCTTCGGGGGCAATGGCGATCGAGAAGGCCGGCACCTACAAGGGACTTTATCACGTGCTTCATGGCGCGCTCAATCCATTGGAAGGAATCGGCCCCGACGAACTCACGGTCGACAGGCTTCTGCGCCGCATCTCAAGCGGGGTTCGCGAAGTCATCGTCGCCACCAACGCCACCACCGAGGGCGAAGCGACAGCGCTGTACCTCTCCCGCATCATCGGGCAGCGTTTCGGCACGCCCGTAACGCGAATCGCGCACGGCGTCCCGATGGGAAGCGGCCTGGAATACGCGGATGACGCAACTCTCGCTCATGCTCTCGAGGGCCGCAAACGCGTATAACCCCTGCGGGGATGTGCTATTCCACAGTCTGTTCAGCTTGCGGAAGAGCCCGCTGACGAGCGGACCAGCTTGTCCAGACCCGAAATCGTGTATTCGCCAACGACTGACTTGCCCTCGAGGCGGCTGGCCCCGTTCAAGGCCGCGCCCTTGCTCTCCACCTCTTTCTTGCCTTGGGCTATGCCCATATCAAGGAAGAATTGCAGGCTTCCGGGAATGTCTTCTTCCACGTCGGGGCGGCAATCGATGCGGAGCGTCAAGGCCACATCCTGGGGACCGGTAAAATCCGCGAACACCCGCATTGAGGCCACGTTGGCGAACATGCCGACGAAGAACTCCGGGTTGTTCTTCCCGTCGGCCCCCACAAGCAATCTAAACGCCGACAACACAGCGAACGCGCCGCCGTCCCGGTTGTCCAGAACTGCCTCCACCGCATGGCCGCCCTCCAGTTCAAGCGGCCCGGCCACGGCGTATCCGGCCCACGTCTTCCCGGTGAGGTCCTGGGTCAGGCGATCGATACGCGTCTCGCCGCGTAACGTGAGCACTCCCCGTTTCTCGAGCACCATGCCTTCGTTGGCCCAGCGGACGGTCGGAACGGATTTCGAGATGTTCGCGCTGTTGACCGCATCGCGGATGACCGGTCCCAGACGCTGATCGTTCACAAATCCCGTTACGGCGGCAGAACCCTGGGGCACGTCAGGGGCGATCAGAATCGCCACCTCTTGTGGCAAAATCCGCCGCACAACCCAGCTGCTCGGGCGCTGGTCTTCCGGAAAGGCTGCTTCCAGCAGTGCCGTAAGGGTATCTTCCCCGCGACCCGGCCACGCCGCAATTTGGACGCGCGTATCTGGCGTCACATACGAAGAATGCGAAAACTCCGGACTCTTCAGGACGGCGAATTTTCTATCGGCAACAACGAAAGCGATTATGCCAACAACCACCAAAATGCCCAAAGCCGCAAACAACAGCACCCAGAGCTTCTTCAAGATTTGCCCCCTTCTAAGTGACATCCATTGGTTTCCGCGTCACGCAAGCCCAGATCGTAAGCCTATGAACTTGCCAAGTCAACACAGCTTTTCCTGGCGCTGGCTCATACCCGGTTTTCCGCGGTCACAAACTGGGGCGGTGGTTCATAACAGAAGATAAGGAGAAAGGCGTTTGCGGCCATTTTCTTGTTTCCCGGGGGAAAGGGCGGGAGCAGCGGGGCACAAAGCAGGGGCATAAGGAAAGGCCGGCGGTCGCGATGCCGCCGGCCCTGTTCCCAACCCAATGGTATTGCAGATACGTTAACGTACCGCTGCGCGTGGAATATCTATGTAAGTAGACCCCATCATCACCTTGGTTCGCTTCGGGGCCGTATGTGCATGCTTGAGACTTGCTATGGCGCGAAGATAGAAGGCGTGGTCGACCGCCAGGTCCCGCTCCTGGACTTTTGCTTTCATGCTTTCGAACGCCTGAAGGGCGATGTCTTTTCTACCGACCCGCTGCGCGGCCACGATCCACCAATACAGTTGGTCCGGGGACAATCCTGTCATGTTGGGGAATCGCCGGTACGTCGCAAGGACGGTGTCTCTCCGATCATGCCACTCTGAGGGGCCCAGGGCCACGACAAAGAGATTTGCCAACCCCGCCGGATAAAACTCGCCCGTGTCTTCCACGGTGACCGTTGCGTCCCCTGCTTTAGCCCATGCGTAAAGGCCGTCCTCGCCGCGAAGCTGGTCGAACGCTTTTTTCATATCGCGGCGTGTGTAATACACTTCGTGCACCCAGGCATAGTCACGGAGGAGCTGGGCGATTTGCCGCGAATGCCAAAGCGCTTCGAAAACCTCCGCATTGTCCATAACGTACTTGTACGGCGAGTCCGGCTTGGCGTAGGTCAACCCGTCCACGTCGAGGGTCGATAACATCGCCTTGTGCGCTCCAAAAATCTTACCCATTTCACGCAACACGAACCGGTGGTCTTGGGTCAGCATCCGGCGCATGTTCACGCACATCAGGAAGGTTGCGGCATACGAATCCGTCGCGTCGCATTCGCCGGTGGATTCGTAGTTGCTGACGGTTCCCTTGTAGTCATGAATGACGCCCCGGAGATCCATGTGTTTGAAATACCAATCCGTCCACTTGATTCCGCCTTCGAGGTATTTCTTATCGTCGGTAATCTGATAGGCTTCGAACAACCCGAGGGCGGCATAGTTGCCAAAGTACGGCGAAATCGTGATTTGGTCGCCCGATTGCTGGTGGATGATCGCACCGTCAGCGAGTTGCTTTGACAAGATAGCGTCCGCATGTTCGCAGATCTCGCCCTTCGGCGTCATCGCAACCAGAAAGATGAGTAGGGCTTGCATCATTTGCTCCTTCCCGGCGTCACAAAACATAAACTCCCACGCTGTTATTATGCCTCAACAACAGCAAAAGTTCCTGTAAACTCCGTACAACTCCCCTCAACACCCGTTTTCGGCCGGTTTGTTCCCCCTGGCCTCGCACCTGTTTGCAGGAAAAAGGCTTACGAGATCGACACCCCCGGTGCCTCGACTTCTGACGGAAACATGAAATCCTGCGGCTCGACCACAACGACGCCGCGGGGCGTCACCCGGAACCGCCGCATGTCCTCATCGGAATCATACCCGATAACCACGTCTTCCGGCACATGCACCCCCGTGTCTACGATGGCTCTGCGCACACGTGCCCGACGGCCTATGGAGACCTCGGGCATGAGGATGCATTCTTCCACGTACGAATAGCTGTTCACGCGGACCTCAGGCGAGAGCACGCTCCGCCGGACCATGCCGCCGCTGATGATGCACCCGGGGCTGACTATCGAGTCGATCGCGACCCCAAACCGGATGCCCTCGTCGGCAAACACAAATTTTGCCGGGGGGACCATGGGCAGTTTGGTGCGGACCGGCCATTCCCGGTCGTAGAGGTTGAACAGGGGGTCCACCGCCACGAAATCCATGTTGGCTTCCCAGAACGAGTCTAATGTGCCCACATCCCGCCAGTACTTGGCCTCTTTTCGGTTCTCGTCGACAAAGGGGTAGACATATACCGGGTCGGTTTCCACTAGCCGCGGGATGATGTCTTTGCCGAAATCGTGGGAGCTCATCCGTTCGGCATCGTCGTAACAGGCGCGAATAAGGGTGTCTTTATCGAATACGTAGACGCCCATCGAGGCCAGCGTTGTGCTGGGGTTGTGGGGCGACGGCCGCGGTTTTTCCGGTTTTTCCTGGAACCCGGTCACGCGGTCATCGCTATCGACCTCCAGTATCCCGAAGCGGTTTCCTTCGGCGAGAGGGACCTCGAGGGCCGCGAGCGTTACGGCAGCGCCTTTTGCCCTGTGGAACGTCACCATCTTCTGGTAGTCCATTTTGTAGATATGGTCGCCGGACAGGACCATCACCTCACGGCAGTCGATCGGGTCTATCGAGTACAGATTCTGGTAGATGGCGTCCGCGGTGCCCAAGTACCAGTTGTCGCCCGTGCGTTTCTGAGCAGGGATAACCTCGATGAACTCGCTCCATTCGGGGTACGACAAGTTCCACGCAGAGTGGATATGACGAATCAGGGACAGCGACTTGTATTGAACCAGAACCAGGATCTTGCGGATTTGCGAGTTGATGCAGTTTGAGAGCGTAAAATCAATGATGCGGTACATTCCGCCGAAATGCACTGCGGGCTTGGCTTCGTTGCGCGTCAGGGGGTACAGCCGTTCGCCCGCGCCGCCCGCCAATACCACGGCGAGCACGTCTTTCATGCTGTGCCGGTCATCCATGCTACGCCTCCAATCCGACAAACGCCCTGCATGGAGCGCCATCCCCGTTTCGGACCGCCAACGGCAGCACTATGAATTCACATTCTCCCGCCCCAACCGCTCCCAGTTCAAGGCCTTCCACCACGAGCACAGCGGCTTCCAGAAGGATGCGGTGTACCACTTCGCAGCCCTCTCCGACGGGGGCGATGGACAGATAATCAATCCCAACCAATTGTACACCTTCGGCCACAATGCGTGCAGCCGCTTCCTGTGACAACGAGGCGAAATTATGATGAAACGCGGTGTCTCCCGCAAACGCGCTGTTCCGTGTCTTTAACAACAACCGTTGAGGGAGGCCTTCTTTGCCCAAATCCCCGGCCAGAATCTCCGAACCGGCCGTCTTGACCTCGAGCACGCGCGCCGGGCCGAAAAAGAGCGTTGTATCCAGGGAGTCCACAGGCGCGCCGGACGGACAGAAGTGGTACGGCGCGTCCACATGGGTCCCGGTATGAGTGGTGAGTAGCAGCCGCGAAACGTTGCTGACGTCTCCGTCCGAAATACGCGATATGGCGGAAATCTCGACCGCTGGGTCGCCGGGCCAGCATGCCATACCCTCAAACAACGGCCTGGACACGTCCACCCACCGTCTCGAGGAAGTGACGCGGACTTCCCTTGGCAATAGATTTCCTCCTGCTGCAGGCCTTTGCGTAAGTGATTGGATTATACACTACTTCAACGGGAAAGGCCGAATCGGAATGCGCCAGGATTATCGGCCCCCGGGCTGCGAGGGCGGAAGGCAATAATGGTGCGCGGACGTGTCCACCCGCGGGGTGATTAAGGGGCCGGTATGAAAACCGGCCCTCCGTTGGGTACGGACAGCCCGGCGCTGTGGCGGGGTTTCCTGGCCATGCTGCAGGGGGCCGGGGAGTGGGGGCAGCCTTTATGGGACCGGCCCCTTCGCCGGTCGTGTCAATTTGGTTCCCGGTTCATTTCGGGGCAGGCGGGTTTTCAGATGTGAACCAGATTGGACTTGACCATGCGATTTCTCCGTCGTTGCGGGTGACGCGGACGTAATACCAGACGGGCACGGCGGGCAGGGAGTCTGAATCGGTCCATTCGATGGTTTGTTCGGGTCCGTTTCCGGGGGCGGTGTGGACGGGCTCGTTGTTGCGCAGGATCGTTGTCTCCTGGATCTGGCCCGGGGTGACAATCTCGGCGTGTATTGTGAGGGAGGACGGTTTGCCGCTTTCGACAACCTCTCCCATGACGTGGTCCCCGGCCGTTACGAAGAGGGAGAACTGTCCGTCCGTGGTCGCGAAGGTGCGGCGCGCCTTAATGCCTTCGAAAATGGCTTCACGGGTGAGGGCCTCGGCCCACACGCCGGTTTTGCCGTATCCGCCGCCGTGGTCCGGGCTGGCAACCACGCCTGCAACGATTCCGCGGCTCCAGGCGTCCTGCAGGAAGTGGCCGGGAGTGGTAAACGATTTGACGGCCTGGCGGGGGCATCCAACCGCCTCGTAAGAACCACGGTGCTGCCAGATCTCGGCTACGGGCTCGAGTTCGGGGTCGTGCCAGTTCCAATACACCGGGCAGTTCATCGTGTCCGCGAGTTGGTGGGGGATGACGATGCTGGACTTGGGGTCCAGGCGCCGCCAGAGCGATTCAACAGTGGCGTCTTTCGTGGCCGTGAAGAATTCGGGAAAACAGGGGTCGACATGGATGATGTTTCGGTGGCCGAGACCCGATTCGGGGGGGCCGATGTCTTTGGTCCACTCTTGGCCCAGAAACGTCACGAAAACCTCGGGGTCGTTGTAGGCGCGGACGAGTTCTGCCGTTGTGACCCAGCGAAAAGGGTCCAAGTTGAAATCGTGGTCGGTGATGGCGGCGAAGTCGAGGCCCTCCATATCTTTCTGCAGGGCCAGCAGGTCGGCTGTCCGGGGGCTCATCTTGCGCAGGCAGACAGAGAGGTCCGAATGTTCGTGCAGGTCGCCGAGGCAAAGCTTGAAGGCACGGTTGCCAACGGTTCTGGCTGGGCGGGAGGGCAAGGGAGCGTTTCTCGCGAGGCGGGCCGTCAGGGCGAAGCCGGTATCCGGAAGGGCAAGAGGCTCGGTCTCCAGTTGCACCGGGGAAACGGGGGTAGCGAGCGGGATGGTTACCACGCTCACGCAGGCGAAATGCGCATCCTCCTGCGGCGTTTCGGACCGGGTGAACGTCATGTCCTCACAGGCTATCGCCGCCCAACACTGGCCTTGTGCAAAGGCAAAAGGAACGGGCGTAGAGAACGACGCGGAATCATCGAGCAGCCGGGTACTTTCCCATTCGTTGCCCGCGTACTGAGCGAGAATGGGTTCCCATCCGTCCGACCACCGCCTGCAGCTCACCCAGAGGTTGTTGTGCCCGTCGATGGCAATGGCGGGGGCGCGCACGCTGCCCGTTGACGCAAGGACGCTTTGGTTCCAGCCCAGCGGCATCTCGAGGGTTCCGTTTGCGTACCTGGCGACCACAATCTGCTCGTTCTCGAGCCAGTGTACGCGGTATTCCTTGAACGTACATGCTTCCCAGGCAAGCCAGACGTCGTTGCCGTGCGCAAGCGCCTGCGCGTGGCGTTCGAGACGCGGATCGAAGGTGATGCGGATTTCTGGTCCCCATGCGCCATTCTGGAACCACGCGCCATAGAGATCCCAGCCCGGGCGGTCGATGTCTCGCCTGAAGGAGTCCCACACAGCGAACACGCGTCCATCGGACAGCGCGCAAACGCTTGGCGAGCGCGAATTGTGGGTGGGAGAGGATATCGAGACGGGGGGGGCGGCGCCGTCAGCGTCTACGCAGGATGCGCGTATCACCCGGCAGGAACCCTCGAGCCCTTCCCAGACGAGAAGCGCACCCTTCTCGACACTCACGATATTGGGCAGGATGCCCTCGCAGCCCAGGGGGGACTGGACCGCGACATCTTCGTGTCCCGTGAAGTCTTCGGGAAAGGATGCATAGTGAATTTGCCAGATGCCGTTGCGTTCGGCGGCGAACGTCAGGAACATCCCCCGTGCTGACGGGGCCATGGCGGGCCTTCCAAAGGCCGTGACGCCGGCCGGGCGATAGGACCACACCATGTCGGCGCCGGTTTCCGAGCATTTCCACAGGCGGATTTCCGAGCCGTCGCTCGAGCGCGCCAGGGTCGCAAGCCACAGCGCGCCGCGCGCATCGAAGGCCATTGCGGGCGCGGTCTCCATTGAATCACTCGAAAACGGAGGAAGCGTGTGGGCCTCTACCTCGATATCGTCAATCCATGCCGTGGACTCGGTGCCGCCGTTACCGTTCTGAAACCGAAGGACGAGCTCCGTTGCTTCCGCGCCATGCACGAGCACGCTTCTTTCAAGCAGAGACCATTCCCGGCTCAAATGCCCCATGGGCACATCCTCGCTGTATCCGTCCGCGAAACGGACCTTTGCCGAGGCGGCAACACTTCCGGCGCCGCGAGCCCGGAATGCAAAAGAGAGTCGCAGATTCGTCTTTGTGGCCAGTGAGAGCGGGAGCGCGATCGTCTCCTCCGGACCTTTGAAGGTTGCCTTTAGACAGCCTTGGCCGGTGAATGCTTCACCCGGAAACAGATACTTTTCCGCAAATGCGGGGAGTTTCTCGGCGGTCTCGAAGCCGCAGCGAAATACCGTCTTGGAAACGCTCTCCGGGGCGGATGGGAGGTCGGCAATACGGCGAACTCCCGAGCGTACCCCGTTTTCGCAGCATAAGCCGACCATGCACATGAGAAGCGCGGCAACAAGAACTGATGCCATGGACGGTTCAGGACCGCGCCTGCGGAAGGGTCGAGAGAACAGCATTGAGTACCTTCTGTTTGCCCGGAAGGGACCAATTACGAAGGCTGGAGCGATCTTGGTCCGCTGAATTACTGATTCCCCCTGCATCAGCCAGCGGCATGACCACAAACGGCCTTCTTCGCTACGGGCAACCACCAGTTGTGCTTATTGCTCAAGGAAACCTGCCAGGAGTTTACCTGAAACAGTTGTCATATGGCCATACCACAGATAGGCGCAATGGCAAGCGTAGGCACAAGGCTCACCTAGGGCAACTGGGCATGACTTATGGATTGGTTCGTGGGACAAGCGGCGGGGGCCTGGATTCCTTCTCGGCGCGATCATTCGCCTGAACGCAACCGTTGCCGACGCATCCGAGCGGCCGGCCACCCCGCACGCGGGCATTTACGCGTATAGTTTCACTCTATGACGTTCACCTGTTTGACATACATATGTGCAAATAAATAGACTTTTCTATCACGATATACAAACAGCTTTTCCCTTTAGTGATTACCCTATGCGTTGCTGCCGCCGCGGTTGTGTTGGCGGCTGCGCTCGGGGAAACGCTGCGGATGGAAACCGCGGGATACCGCACCGGCAAGTACATTGACTATATCGAAACGGATGGTTTGCGGCCTGCGATTCTCTTTATTCACGGTGGGGCATGGGTGTTTGGAGATCGTACGGCGTGCGCGGAACTGTGCGAGGCTTTTGCCGGTCAATACGACACGTATGCCTGCGATTATACTCTTGCCGCGAAAGGCGGGAGGCCGTGCTGGGAGCAGACGGTTCGTGATATTGCGGAGGCGGTGCGGTGGATCAGGGGCAGGAAGGGCCCGCGACAAGTGTTCCTGGTGGGGATCTCGGCTGGAGGGCACCTGGCGCTCTATCATGCCGCTCGTCACCGTGATGTTCATGGCGTTGCGGCGATCAGCGCTCCGACCGATTTGGGGGGCCGTTTCTGCGAATCGGTGGAGCGCTCGGTCCGTCTTTGGGCCGGTAGCGAGCTGGAGGCGGCATCCGTCCGTCCAACGCTGTCCATGCCGCCGGTATGCATCGTGCATGGCGATTTCGACGACGTTGTGCCGGTAGGTCATGCCGATACCTTTGTGCAAGAGTGTCTGGAGGCAGGCGTGCAGTTTGAATACCATCGGTTCCATAGCGGGGTACATTGCATGAGCGACCACAAGGAACTGACGTGGCGCATCGTGCAGGATTTTCTTTCAGCTCTCGTGCTCTGATGCGGCCGCCCGTTCAGGGCTGGGAAAGCCTGTTTTGTAGCTCGAATACGCTCGCGCCGTTCGCATCATACTGCTTTGTGATGAGCGAATCCGGGAGGGTTTCGAGGCGGGCGGTTTGCCCGGGCGAATGGCACACGATAAAGAGGGGGCGAGGCACGCTGGCGGCCTCGGTCAGCGCCGTCGTGAGCGCGCGCGTGTCGGCGCCGGATAGGATGGCGTTTACCTGAGCCCGGCGGCGCTGGATTTTTGCCGGCTCGTGGCCGTGTATTTCTTGCATGAACTGCTGGGGGGAATAGGTCCATCCGAGGAGCGATGCGGCATCTTTGGTTGGCATCGCGACATAAAGGGCACGGCGGCCGAAGACGCAGGCGTTCAAGTTCGTGTCCATGAGCAGCGCGTTCGTGGGGGTATTGTCCGCAATCCACGTGTACAGGGCGTCTTCCCGCGGGTCTATTGGATGCAGGTAGCGGCCCTTCTCACAGGCCGCCTCTTGGATGTCGCGGGGCCGGGTCAGTTTCCACGCGAGATCTCCCATGGCAAGCGAAAAGAACAGGCACAGAACCACTCCCGCGGCCAGGGGCGTGGCTTGAACCAGTTTATGCATTGGCGCCGCGGCGGCGATGGCAAGCATCAGAAACGCGAATGCCCGCCACTTGGCTTCGCTGGTGTCGGGGCCGCTGACCAGGAGATGCAGTAGCAGCAAGATGATGCATGCCGCCAGCACGAGGCGGCTTCGCGCGAGATTACGCCCGTACCATTCCCTGATATCCCCAAGCCGGGCGGCCATCAGGGCCAGAACCGGCCACAGCAGCAGCGAGTCCTGGATCGCCTTGTGCAAGAGGGCGTTCGCGCCAGTGGTCAACAGGAATGAGGTTTCGGCGGTGCGTCCCGACATGTATTCCAACAGTAGCGGGAGGCCGCAGACAGCGCCGAGGGCGCTCGCGGCGCCGGCGGCGATCAATGGCCGAAGCGCGCGTTTGCGGTTTGTCGCCAGGGCTGCCATGCCGGCGCCCGCCCCGAGTGCCGCGATGGCTACAAGGGCAAAGGGATACAGCGCCCCGCACAAAAACACTGTCCCAAACGCCGCCCCGTACCAGTGGAGGCCCGGACGGTCCGCTGTCATTGTGCGAATCATAACCAAGGCGTAGGCAACAAAGAGCATGACACCCACGGACATGGCGCTCATGTTCGAGAACCGCCGGATGATGGGAATCGCTCCGTGAATTCCTAATGGAATGCCCTGATCCTCCAGAAGAAGGGAGTACAGTCCCTCGGGCAGGAAGGTTACGCCGAAAAACGCCATTGCCGTGGCCAGGATTCGTTGCCCCGGTTCTTCGAAGAAATACCGGGTAAAGGCGTAGAAGAGCATGAGGGCTACGGCGAGGGCGGCCAGATTCAGGAACGCAAATGCCCACGAAACCGGCAGTCCCGTGGTCCAGACCAAGCCCGCTACAACGGCATGAGCGGCCCATGGATACGAGAGGGTGGCATCTCCCGCGAGGGGGTCTTGCGGGGGTATTTTCCCGTTCAACATCTGGTAGACAATGGAGGAGTGGTAAAACCCGTGCACCGAGGCGATCCGGTAAGTCGGGTTGACGGCGTAAACACTGGCGACCGCGAGCAGGGCGAGAATCAGAAACACCCATTTGCTTGTGCGGGCCCGCAGCAGGAGCATGAATGCCGCGGCGCAGGCCGCGCCCGCGGCCAGGCTCACCCCGAAAAAGATGACGGGATCATCCAAACACGTCCGTGACAAGCACATCCCTTTCCGTGCCGGCGCGGGTTCGACGCAGGTACTTCCGCCGCCGTTGGTCCGGTTTCCCCACAAAGTATCAGGGTTGGCGCACAACATCAACCCTTGCTCCGATGGCAGCACCCGCGGGGTACGGCGAGTTGATAGCGGCTGTCACACGCGCTATGCTGCGGCTCGGCTGCCGAAGGGGCGCCACGAATATCTTACAGAAAAAGCCAAACGGAGGACCGGCACCTTGGACAAAGAGCACCCCCGTTTTTCGCAAGAGATTACCGGTGTCGCGCTCGCGGCCGGCAAAGGCTCGCGGATGATGAGCCTGCAGACCCTGCTCCCCAAACCCGTCCTGCCCGTGCTGGACAAACCCATCGTGTACCATCAGTTGGAGGCGATGGCGCGTCTGGGCATACGCAAGGCGATCATCGTGGTGGGGCATCGCGGTTACGAAGTGGTACGCCAGATCGAGCGCCAGCCGCCGGTCGGCATCGAGATTGACTACGTGCCTCAGGAGAGCACCCTCGGCATCGCCCACTGCGTGGGATGTCTCGAGAGCGCCATCGAGGGGCCGTTCTTGTTGTTCCTGGGCGATATCTACTTCCATGCTCCAAAACTGGAGGGGATAATCACGGTATTTCGCGAGAGCAAGGCCGATGCGGTGCTGGGGGCCATCGAGGAAGAAGATACCAGCGCGATCTCGCGCAACTATTGCATTGTGACCGACGAACACGGCCTGGCCCGGCAGGTGATCGAGAAGCCGCGCTTCCCGAAGAGCAGACTCAAGGGCGTGGGCATTTACCTTTTTACCCCGGTGGTGTTCGACGCCATCCGCCGCACATCCCGCACCGCCATGCGCGACGAATACGAGATCACCGACAGCATCCAGATACTGATCGACCTGGGCTATGGCGTTCGGACTTGCACCGACATCATTCACGACCTCAACGTCACGTTTCCGCGCGACTTGCTGGACCTGAATCTGTGGGCTCTCAAGCACGAAGGCCGTGACAAGTACGTTGCCGAAACCGCCCATATTGGCCCCGGGGTTGTGATCGAGACATCCGTTGTCGGCGCGGGCGCGGTCATCGGGGCGGGTTCGGTGCTGAAGAATTCAGTTGTGTTCGCGGGGGCAACGGTCCCCCCGGACCGCCTTCTCGAAGACGTCATCGTCACGGAGTCCGATATCTGCCGCACGTGATGGGAGATCGTATGTGCGCATCGACGACACAACGCCGCGCGCTGGTTACGGGGGGCGCGGGATTCATCGGTTCCCACCTGTGCGAACTGCTGCTCGGGGCGGGCTGGGGCGTGCGCGTGCTGGACGACCTGACCTCGGGTTCCCGCGCGAACGTGGCGCCGGGCGTAGAGTTCGTGGAAGGCGATGTGCGGTCTTCGCGGGACGCGCTGGCGGCCTGCGCGGGCATTGACTGCGTGTTTCACCTCGCCGCCCGCGTGTCCATCCGGCATTCGGTTGAGACCTTCCGGGATGACGCCGACACGAATCTCATGGGCACGCTCACGATGTTGCAGGCGGCCGGCGAGTCGGGGGTGCGGCGGTTCGTCCACACGAGTTCCATGGCCGTGTACAGCGACGCCGGGGAAGGGTTGTTCGTGAGCGAGAGCCATCCCGCGTCGCCCCTGAGTCCTTACGGCATCAGCAAACTGGCGGGCGAGCACTATGTATTCATGATGGGTTCCCGGCTGGGACTCGAGCCGGTTGTGCTGCGGCTCTTCAATACCTACGGTACGCGCCAGGGATACACGCCCTACGTGGGTGTGATCACGATCTTTGTAACCAATATCCTTGCGGGAAAACCGTGCGTCATCTTCGGTGACGGGCGCCAGCGCCGGGATTTCGTGCATGTGGCGGATGTGGCGGAAGCCTTCCGGCTCGCCGCGGAATCCGACGCGGCGCCGGGACAGGCCTTCAACGTGGGCTCGGGGCGGGGCGCCACGGTCAGCGAGCTCGCGGACCTGCTCCAGTCCATGCTGGGCCGGGCCACGTTCACCCACGAACCGGCCCAGGCGACGGAGCTGCGCAATTCCGTGGCCGATATCTCGAAGGCCCGGCAATTGCTGGGCTACCGGCCGCGCGGGACTCTGGAAGAGCGCTTGCCCGAAGTCATCGGCTACTTGAAGTCACGCCCCGCGTGAGGGGGAGCTGCCGTCGCCGTTTGTGGATGGCGCGCATGCTCCTTACGGCGGTGTGTTAGGGGCCTGGCCGAGGCACGAAGCGGAACAGCCGGCCTCTCCCTGAATCCATCCGCATTATGCTAGTGGCCGCTCTTGACCCACGCCTCGGAGATGGCCGCGTACCGGATGCAGCTTCCCTGGCCGGAGGTGCACGAGTAGGTCATGTGAATGGCGCCGTTCCGCCCCTCGATGACGGATGGGTAGGCGAACGAGTTGCCCCCCATGGGACCGGGCTCGATGACGCGCCGCCATTTCCAGGTTGCGCCTTCGTCATCGGACAAGAACGCGCTCAGACGGTGGCGGCCGTCCTCGGTATCGTTCAGTATCATCAGCCAGTTGCCGCTATCGAGTTCGATGGCTTCGAGGCTCGAGCCCGGGTTCGGAATGTCGGTGTCGACGGCGGGAGACCAGGTCTCGCCGCCGTCTTCGGAAGAACTTGCCATTACACGGTTGGGGGCGTCTCCGCTATCGCGCAGATAAGCTATCAGGGTGCCGGCGCCTTTTTGGACGATGGTGGGTTGAATCGGTCCGCGGCCGACCATGGGAGCGCTTGCGCGCCACGAAGCCCCGTCGTCGTCCGAGATGGCCACCATCGAGACGTTGAACCCGTCGGAATAGACAGGCAGGAGGATTCGGCCGCTGTCGAGGGTGTAGGGATGGATGCGCGTCATCCAGCCGGTCTGGCGCTTGGCCGGATCGGCCGCGGCTTCGATCAACTGGAGGTGATAGGGTGGCGCGTATTCGGCCCACATGCCCTCCTCAAATCCCAGTGCGTCGAATCCCGCTTTCAGTTGCGCGGGGAACTCCTGGCCGGGTTCGAGAACGATGACATCCTGCCATTTCCAATCGGGGGCTTCCGCGCCATTCGGATTCTCCGCCCACCGGTACTTGAGAAGCGAGCATTCCCACCGGTTTGCCAGCACGGCAATCCAGAACAGCCAGACGCGCTCGTGTTTGTCAAGATACAGCACGGGATTGCAGTCGGGCAGGCCGGGTGTATCCGCCATCAGGAATACCGGGGACCATTGTGAGCTGCCTTCCCCCAGACGCGCCCCCAGAATGCGCACATCGTTGGCCGTACGTTCGCCTGAGCCCTGAAACCAGCAAGCCAGGAACGAGCCATCGGGACACTGGATAATGCTGCTTCCGTGGGTGTGCTGGCTTTGGGGCGGAAAAATGTCGAGGTACTGGGCAGCGTTTTCCGCGGCCATAGCTGCCGAGGAGAGACAAACCAGTATTCCAAGCGCAGGGATTCGCATGATGTGCTCCTTCTGGTGGCCATATCGGGATTCTACGACTGCGGGTCAGGGTTTCCCTCGCCGTTGAGCTTCTTCATGCATTCCGGGCACAGGCCGTGTCCGAAGTCCGCCTTCGGGTGCTGTTCTGCGTACATTTCGAGCGGTTTCCACTCGCCTTTTTCATCGCGAACACGACTGCATTCCGCGCAGAGTGGAATAAGATCCTGGATGGTCTTGAGCCGGGTCGAAGCGTCCTTCAATTCGGCAGTGAGCCGCTCGTGTTCGAGGTCGATGCGTTTCCGCGAACACAGACATCCGACCACGGTGCTGAAGAGCCGGAGCAGTTCGCACTGGTGTCGCGTCATGGCGGTGTTTCGTAGAAGGTTGTCCGCGCTGACGAGCCCGATGACCTGCTCCCCGTCCCACAAGGCCGAGAAGAACTGGGGGCCGGTGGTCTTGGAGCGGCGGTCCGGGCCGGGGAACGTTGCATGTTCGAGCAGAAGAAACGGTTCCCTGGCAAGAAGGATGCGCCCCTCGGGACCGTTCGGGTCAATGCGCGCGCGCAGATGGCGTTCGTCGCGAAGTCGGCCGCTTTCATCTACGCCCCACGAGCCGCGGATGACATTCGGTTCCTCGGTGCGGAGCCAGATGCCGAGGCGGTCGAATCCAAGGTTGGTGCGCCCCCATTCCACCGCGCGGCCGATGAGTTCGTCAACCGATTCTGCTGCCGACAATTCGTTCGTGATTGCCACGAGCGAGGAAAGCAGTTCCGTGAACCGCCGCTCATTTTCTTCCCTTGTGCGCAGTATGCGCTGGGCGTGTTCGAGTTCGCGCCTGGCTTTCTCGAGCTCGAGAACGCGCTGCCGCAATTCCGCGAGTTCCCGTGTTTCGGACGGTGCTGTCTTGACCTTTTCCATGGTTGGGTAATCTCCCCCCATCTACCATTAACCCCAAGATAAATTGTAGCACATCACCGGCCGTTTTGAGGCAGACAAAGAAAAAAAGACACGGTTTCCGCTCAAGAACGCGGTTCCACGGGTTGCGGGGAGGGCGAATGGGGCTTCTCGTTTACGACGGGAACGCCGGCTTCTCTCAAATGGTCGCACCACCGCGCCACGAGTGTTTCGTTGGCTCGCGCGGCTCCGGCGCGGCCGCGGGAGTCCAGTCCGAAGCGCTCTACTTTGCTTTCGCCCAGGGGGTTATACGTCATCAGCTCGACCCCAACCAGGTTTGGCAGGGATTTAGCCAGGTTCTCGATGCCGGCAAGGAAATCCTCGCGTTCGTTGCACCCGGGGATGACGGGGGAGCGCATGACCACCTTCGCTCCGCTGTCGTGAAGCATGCGGAGGTTTTGCTGGATGCGTTTGAGAGGCACCCCGGTGAACGCGATGTGCTTGTCCGGGTCTGTTTCCTTGATGTCGACCATGAACAGGTCGACGAGCGGCATCAGAGCCTCGACCGTTTCGGGTTCGGCGTACCCGCACGTCTGCACAGCGGTATGAAGGCCGTAGCTTCTCGCAGCCTTCAGCAGGCCCAGGGCGAAATCGAACTGAAACGTGGGTTCGCCGCCGGACAGGGTCATTCCGCCGCCCGATGTCTCGTAGAAGGGTCTGTCGCGGAGAACCTCCGCCATGACTTCCCCGACGGAGATTTCGCGCCCAACGAATTCCAGAGCATGGGCATAGCATTCCTCGGTGCACTTCCCGCACACCTCGCACCTGGCGCGCTCCAATTCATGCGAAACCCCCGCCATGCGGTGCGCGCCCCGCGGGCACACGCGAAAACAGTAGCCGCAACCGATGCACTTGCGCGGGTCGAACGCGAGACTGGGCCGCGATGAAATGGCCTCCGGATTGTGGCACCAGATGCACCGCAACGGACAACCCTTCATGAAGACGGTCGTGCGGATGCCGGGACCATCGTGAATTGAGAAACGCTGTATCTCGAAGATGCTTCCACGGATGTCCGGGGTATTGGTTTCAGGCATGGTTCTTTTCCGTAAACGCGATTGTTTGCCGTCTCGGGCCGGTTCCGTCTACTTTCACGCATCGCAGTGCCGAAATCAAGCGCGCCAATTCCAGGGACACAATACTCAATTCTGAATATGGATGCGCAGGACACTTATGGCAGGTAGCGCGCGCACGACCTCAATTGAGTATTGTGTCCCCGGAATTATCCCGGTATCCTTTCGGAAGAATGAGGGAGGTCATCAGGCAGGAGGTGTCATGATCCACGTGATTGCGACCATTGACTTGAAGCCCGGCAAACGGGATGAGTTTCTCGAGATATTCAAGGCGAACGTGCCGAATGTGCTTGCGGACGAGGGATGCCTTTTCTACGAGCCAACCATTGACATAGAAGCCGACGTCGGGGCCCAACCGCCGACGCGCGACAATGTTGCGGTCATCATCGAGCAGTGGGCCAGTCTCGCGTGCCTGCATGCTCATCTCAGGAAGCCTCATATGGCCGCCTACCGGGCACAGGTCCAGGATTTGGTAAGACATGTCGAAATGCGCGTGATGCGTTCGGCGTAACAGGGCGTGGGGGCCGCATGTGGGAGAGCCGTTTCCGCGTGATGTTCATCGGCGCTGCTGGGCTGAGCGCAGCGTGCGCGGCGGCCTGGGCGGCCGAGAAACGGCTCCCGAGCGAGGCGGTCTTTCAGGCCGGCGAAAGGCCGCCGTACGAGAGCATTCGATTCGTGCGGTTCTCGCTCGAACAAACCGGCAATGCAATCGGGCCATAAAAGCAGTACACAAGGCCATCGGAAAGGAACCACGGCACGTCATGACAGGCAGGGAACTTGGCGAAAGACTCCGGGCAGGGATGCGCGTCTATGGCACGTCGATCGTCTCCTCGTCGCCTCATTGGCCCGCGGCGGTACAGCAATCGGGCCTCGACTTCGTGTTTCTGGACACGGAGCACATCACGCAGGATCGCGTGGCCCTTTCGTGGATGTGCCGCACGTATCGCGCCCTTGGAATCGTGCCTGTCGTGCGCATTCCACGGGCCGATCCCTATCTTGCGTGCCAGGTGCTGGACGGGGGCGCCTGCGGCATTGTCGCCGCCTACATCGAGACGCCGGAGGAGGTCCGGGCGCTTGTCGGCGCGACAAAATACCGGCCGTTGAAAGGCGCGCGGCTGGAGCGCGTGCTTGACGACCCCGGGTCGCTTGCCCCCGAGATGCGGGCGTACGTGCGGGACCGTTGCGCCGACAATGTCCTCATTGTAAACATCGAGAGCGTGCCTGCCATGGAGAACCTCGATGCGATTCTCGCCGTGCCGGGACTGGACGCGGTGCTGGTTGGCCCTCATGACATGACGTGCAATTTCGGGGTGCCGGAACAGTACCGCCACCCGAGATTTGAGGGGGCCATTCGCGAACTGATTGCGAAAGCACGGGCGGCAAACATCGGCGTCGGGGTGCATTTTTTCTGGGATACGCTCGACCAGGAGATTGGATGGGCGAAGGCAGGCGAGAACTTGATGCTGCATAGCAGCGACATCACGCTCTTCAGCAAAGCGTTGAGCGCCGACATCGGTTTGTTGAAGAATGCCCTCGGGGACGCCGCCCCGGAAGCCGCCGGCGAGGAGGTTATTGTCTGAGCGGACAATATTATGTTCTTGGCGCTTTGAGAGGAACCTGAGATGGCACGAGAAGTAAACCGGCGAGACTTCATGGCGGCGGCGGGCGCAAGTGTGGCGGCCGTATCGGCGGCGGGACGGGGAAATGCCCAGCAGCCGTCCGCTGCTCGAAAACGAAATGTGCTGATCTACGTTACCGACGACCAGGGCCGTGCCGATGCCGGTTGCTACGGCAATTCTGTTATCAAGACGCCGGGCTTGGACCGCCTGGCCTCGGGGGGCGCGCGGTTCACGCACGCGTTCTGCACGACGGCGAGTTGCAGCCCGAGCCGCTCCGTGATTCTCTCCGGACTGTACAACCACGCGAACGGCCAATACGGGCTCGAGCACTCCTATCACCATTTTTCGTCGTTTCCGGATGTGGAAGGCCTGCCTGTGCGCCTGAGCAAGGCAGGCTACCGGACTGCGCAGATGGGCAAGTTCCACGTCGCGCCGGAACCGGCGTACCATTTCGACGAGTATTTGAAAGCCAAGGGCAATGTGCCCGCGGATATGGCCGTTGCCTGCCGCGAATTCATCGCGCAAGAGGGCGACAAGCCTTTCTTCCTCTATTTTTGCACCACCCAGCCGCACAGGCCGTTCCACCGTCAAGGCGCAGACCCCGTAGCGCCCGAGAACGTCATTGTGCCGCCGTACCTGCCCGATTCGCCCGAGTGCCGCGAGGAGCTGGCGCAATACTACGGGTCGGTTCAGACCGCGGACGCCGGATTGCTCCGCCTCATCGAGCTCCTGGAGGAAACCGGGCATTGGGAAGACACGCTGATCATCTATGTTTCGGACAACGGCATTGCGTTTCCTGGCGCAAAGACGACGTTGTATGAACCGGGTATGAACCTGCCCTGCGTCGTGCGGGAGCCTTTTGCCGGCAAGCCGGGCATCGTGACCGATGCCATGGTGAACTGGGCGGACATCGTGCCGACGGTTCTTGATTTCGCGGGCGTGGAGGTGGGCGAGAAGAACGTCCATGGGCGCTCGTTCCTGCCTGTCCTGCAGGGCGCGCCGTCTTCCGGGTGGGATGAGGTCTATGCCTCGCACACGTTCCACGAAGTCACCATGTATTATCCAATGCGGGTGGTGCGCGAGCGGCGCTACAAGCTGATCTGGAACATCGCGCACGGACTCGAATACCCGTTTGCGTCCGATCTATACGGATCGGCAACGTGGCAGGGCGTTCTGAAGCGCGGAGACGAATACTACGGCAAGCGAAAGGTCGACGCGTATCTGCACCGGCCCGCATTCGAGCTGTACGACCTCGAAGCGGACCCCCACGAAGTCAACAACCTCGCGGGGGAACACGCGCATGCCGAGACCCTGACGCGTCTGAAGAACAAGCTGCGGGCGTTTCAGGAGCGTACAAAGGATCCCTGGCTTCTGAAGTGGGAGCGCGAATAGTACGGGGAACTATCCTACGCACAGAAGCAGGCCGCAGGAGGCAGGACGAAGATGAACCGGCGCGCGTTTCTGCGATGTCTGGCGGCAGGGCCCGCCGCGGCCGCCCTGGGATTGCCCATACGAGCCGCGGGCGCCGCGCGGAGTGTGCCCAACATCATCCTGTGCATGGCTGATGATCTGGGCTGGGGCGATACCGGGTACAACGGGCATCCTGTGTTGCGCACGCCGACACTGGATGAGATGGCGCGCGCGGGCATTCGGTTTAACCGTTTCTACTCCGCGGCGCCGGTGTGCTCTCCGACGCGGGGGAGTTGTCTGACAGGAAGGCATCCTTATCGTTACGGCATATTCAGCGCGAACGTGGGGCACATGAGACCAGAGGAACTGACCTTGGCCGAGGTCCTGAAACAAAAGGGCTACGCCACCGGCCATTTCGGCAAATGGCATCTCGGCACGTTGACGAAGACAGTCAAAGACTCGAACCGTGGGGGCCCCGATGGCGCAGACCACTATAGTCCGCCCTGGGAAAATGGATTTGATGTCTGCTTCTCGACGGAGGCGAAGGTGCCCACGTGGGACCCCATGATTGATCCCGAGACCGGTAAGGCCTACGGCACACGGTACTGGCGGGAGGATGGCAGCATCGTTGACGACAATCTCGAAGGGGACGATTCGCGCATCATCATGGACCGGGTCATACCCTTTGTGCGCCGGGGAGCCGAGGCAAAAAGGCCGTTCCTGGCCGTGATCTGGTTTCACGCCTCGCACATGCCCTGTGTGGCAGGCGGCAAGTACCTGGCGATGTATGAAGGCCAATCCGAAGAATACGCGCATTACTACGGCTGCATTACCGCGATGGACGAGCAGGTCGGCCGTCTTCGGCAGGAACTGCGTGCCTTGGGCGTGGCGGAGAATACCATGCTATGGTTTTGCAGCGATAACGGTCCCGAGGGTCAGTCGGACGATTCCCCGGGCGCCACGGCGGGTCTGCGGGGGCGCAAGCGCGATCTTTTCGAGGGCGGTATCCGGGTTCCGGGACTCCTTGAATGGCCCGCGCAGGCGAGCCGGCCTTTCACAAGTGACGCGCCTTGCTGCACGTCCGACTTTTTCCCGACCATATGCAGCGCTGTTGGCATTGACGGCACAGGAGCTCCGAAACCTGTCGATGGTATCGACTTGATGCCGCTCATCAAAGGGCGCATGAAGAAACGGCCGCGTCCGATCGCCTTTGAATCGGGCCGGCAGATGGCCCTTATCGACAACCGCTACAAGATCATCTCTACTGACGAAGGCAAAACCTACATGCTCTTCGATATAGACGCGGATCCCGGGGAAAAAGAAGACCTGGCGGACAAGAAACCGGAAATGGTGCTGGCTATGCGCAAACAACTGGAAACATGGCAGGCCTCCTGCAAAGACAGCCGGAACGCAGGGACTGCCACGGACATGTCACAGGGTTAAGGAGCAGCCCGGCGCGGACGAGAAGCAATCGCCAGTCTCGTTGGCGTCCTCCCTGATTGGTTCACGGCGTTTCCGGCCATGTCGAGCGCACCTCCCAGATATCGAGCCGGTCGATATGCGCCGAGCCCTGTTCGCAGGTCAACGATAGCGTCTTATCGAGCAGGTCCGGGAGGAAACAAAACGACATTACAAGCCTGCCGCCGTTGGCGAAGATCTCGATGGAGGTGCGATCTATCAGGACGCGCAGCGCCAGCGAGGCATCTTCCAGGGGGAGTGCAGCCTCCTTGTCGAGGCACGACAGAGCCGCTTTCGCCGCATCGTATACGATGGGGGTTCCGCGAACGTTCAGCACGGTCCGGGACCCGTCCTGCGGACGTATGACGGCATCGATGTCCCAGAGTTCGCCTTGGAGATCTTTGAGGGGATTCGCGCCAGGCTCGAGCGTTTCGTCGGCCCAGTGGCCGCGCGCTTCGCGTATGGTCTCGATTTCGGCGATGGGATAGGCGTATAGCCGCGGCCCGTCGGGCGTACTGCGCAGTGTGAATACGCGGGGGAAGGCCATCTGCTGGTTGAACGGCATGCCCGGATAGCTTCCGCCGTTCATCCACGCGATGAAGATGCGGCGTCCGCCGGGCACGTTGTTGTAGGTCTGTCCGGCGTAGCAGTTCCGTCCCCATTCACTCGGGAGCACGCCGGTCTCGGGGGAGAACGTCACGCCGTCGAATTTACCGAGCATATGCCTTCCGCCGCCTTCCCAGAGGACCCAGCGCGTGTTGGCGGGGTCGCCGTCAACGGGCAGTTCGAACAGCTCGGGGCACTCGTGCCCGTCGGGGAAGGTGATCGTGCTGAGCCGCTCCCAGTTCTTCAGGTCCGGGGAGCCGAGGATGACGAAATCGCTTCGGGTTCCCACATAGAGCACCATCACCCACTTGTTTGTCGGGGCGTGCCAGAACACTTTGGGGTCGCGGTTGCCGGGTCCGAGGTTTTCGACGACCGGGTTGCCTTGGTACTTAGTGAATGTGCGCCCGCGGTCGGTGGAGTATGCGATGCCTTGCGTGAACGGACGCTTGGGTGTTCCGAAGTCTCCCGCGTACGTGAATATGCAGACCAGCGGCGGATGGGGGCCCGCCTGGAACCCGGAGGTGTTCCGGGTGTCGATGACCGCCGACCCGCTGAAGATGGTTCCGTGTTCGTCGGGAAGTATGGCGTTCTCGAGCTGGGTCCAGTGCATGAGGTCGGGGCTGACCGCGTGGCCCCATGTCATGTTGCCCCAGTCGATGCCCTCAGGGTTGTGCTGGAAGAAAAGATGGTATTCGCCGTCGTAATAAACGAGTCCGTTGGGGTCGTTGGTCCAGTTCTTCTTGGGTGTGAAGTGGAATTGCGGGCGGTAGGTTTCCTGGTACAACTTGTCGGTGACGTACAACACGCCGCGGACTTCGCCGTCGTGGTGCACGGTATCCGCGATGCGGTGGCCGCCCAGAGTGACCTCGATGATGCTCAGCGCCGCGGTCTTGCCTTTGAGCTGGGATACGTCCCAGGTGATCCAATAAGGTTCCTGGCGGTTCTGCCCGGCCGTATAGCGGACGACCTCGTTGTTCAGGCGAAGGCTCACCTGGGAACGGCCGCCTTGTTCGGCCCCGAACTGGAAGCTGAGGTAGTCCTCGACAATCGCGAGTTCGCGCGAAGTTTCCTGGGTGCCGACGCTGTGGTTTGCCTGGAGTATGTGGTCGATGTTGATGTGGCCCCATCCGCCCGTGTGGGCATCCACGACCTGGATGACCGCCGTTTTCTCGCGTAGGTCCGAGACGTCCCAGGAATACCAGTCGAGCCGCTCGGTACCGCCGGGCTTGTCGTTAGGCCCGGTGGCGGTGCGCACAACGCCGCCGTCAACTATGAGATTGATGCACGTTTCGCCGGGGTGCATCCCGCCTCCTATGAGAAACGAGATGTAATCACGCTGGATCTCGAAGGGGGGAGAAGTGAGCGTGCCTGTTGTAGCGTCGCCTTCGAAAAACGAATTGACGAGACCCTTGCCCTCGAATCCGGACACTTCCATCTGGTTTGGGAGCGTGCCGCGTGCCGGACCGGGGCCGAACGCCGTGCCCTCGGCCTTCCAGTCGCCGTAGGTGCTGTCCTCGAAATTGGCGATGAGAATTTCCGGCGGGTTTTCGGCAGTCCATGCCATCCCGGCCAAGAACGCCAATCCACAGAGGCATATGAGGCAGACGCGATTCATTCGGTTTTGCATGCTGTCAAATCCCTTATTGATGTTGGCTTTTGCGAGTCCCCCGCTTGGCGGCTATTGTAACAGACTCTCGGGCGGTGTGATTAAGGTTGAGCCAGCGCGTGCCCTCCCCCCAGGGAGAGGGAGAATAGACGGCCTCTGGCCGCAGGGTCTGACGCATCTGGCTTGTCTAACATTTCTGACGTTTCTGAGCGTCGCTGGGCTCTTCGCAGCGATGGCCTGCGCATTTGAGGCAGTATCATCGAGCCGCTCGTTTCTTCGAGGCCGCTTCGTTGCGTGGGGCACAATGGCGGCATTGTTGTTTAGTGCGCTCCGTTTGGGGGCGCAGGATAAGTCCACAAAATGCAGGTAGTTACAATTGGCGGCGAAACAAAGTAGAAATGTGAGCTCGTGAATGGTATACTCGCGCGTTATCTGGCCCAAAGGGGAAGTCTGCCTGGGCGGTTACAGGTTCTAACCATGGAAGGGAGGTGTTGCGGATGGCAGAGATTAATGTCGCGGAAACCGTCAAGAAGATCGTTGTGGAGAACCTCGAGCGCAAGCCCGAAGAGGTAACCGACGACGCTCGCTTCATCGAGGATCTGGGCGCGGATTCGCTCGATCTTACGGAATTGCTGATGGCGCTCGAGGAAGAGTACAATGTCGAGATCGATGACGAAGCGAATGACATCCAGACGGTCGGTGACGCGATAAAGTACATCGAGTCGAAGCTGAACAACAAATAAATGTTTCGCGCACACTTTCAGCGCTTGTTTATACGAGGAGGTTAAGTGACGCCCAGCCCGTGGCCGCAAGTCCACGGGTTGGGTGTTTGGTGTTAGGACATTGGGTTCATGCGCGTGGTGATTACAGGAGCGGGGGTGGTTACCCCCTTGGGCAACTCTGTTGCGGAATTCTGGAAGGGGTTGTGCGAGGGCCGGTCCGGCGTGCGGCGTATCGATCGTTTTGACCCCTCTGAGTATGCCTGTCAAATCGCCGGGCAGGCGGAAGACTGTGTGCCCGAAGGCATGTCAGGGAAGGATTTGCGCCGCAGGGACCGGTATACGCGTTTTGCGCTGTATGCGGCCGATCAGGCGTGGCGTCAGGCGGGATTGGCCGCGGATAAGGTCAATCCCGAGCGGTGTGGGGCAATCGTAGGCAGTGGAGTGGGCGGGTTTGATACCGTTCAGGAGCAGGTCACCGTGCTGGTGCAACAGGGACCGCGCCGCGTTTCGCCCCTCCTGGCGCCCATGGCGTTAGTCAACATGGCCTCGAGCGAGATTTGTATCCGGTTGGGCCTTGAGGGTCCGAACCGCGCCGTCGTGACAGCCTGCGCCACCGGCAACCATTGTATTGCAGACGCCGCGGACGCCCTTCGTATGGGGAAAGCCGACGTCATGCTGGCGGGGGGGGCTGAGGCGTCGATTGTGCCCATCTGTGTGGCGGGTTTTTCGTCGATGAAGGCGTTATCGCGCCGCAACGATGCCCCCGAACGTGCCAGCCGCCCCTTTGATGCGGAGCGGGACGGTTTTGTGATGGGCGAAGGGGCGGGCATCCTGGTGCTCGAGTCCGAGGCGCATGCCAGGGCGCGCGGCGCGGAAATCCTGGGTGAAATCGCCGGGTACGCCGAAAGCTGCGACGCGTTTCATGTAACGGCGCCTCGCGAGGACGGTTCGGGGGCCGCCCGGGCCATGCGCGGGGCGTTGAACGATGCCCAGGCAAATCCCGAAGATATTCACTATTTCAACGCGCACGGTACGAGCACCAAGTACAACGATATTGCGGAAAGCCGTGCGTTGCGGGCGGTTTTTGGAGAGGCGATGCCACCGGTGAGCTCGAACAAATCGATGATAGGGCACCTGCTTGGCGCGGCCGGCGCCGTCGAGGCTATCGCCACGCTCCTGACGATCCGGCGCGGGGTGATTCCGCCGTCTATCAATTACGAGACCCCGGACCCTGAATGTCCCGTGAATATCGTGGCGAACGAAGCGCGTGAAACCGACGTTGAATTTGCCATGTCAAACTCGTTAGGATTTGGGGGTCACAATTCGTCTCTGATTATCAAACGGTATGAATAGCATCTCCTTACGGTTCCGCGAACTGCAAGCGCTTGCCCTTCGATTGGGGATACGGTTCGAGAACATCGCTATCCTTGACCGGGCGCTCACCCATGCTTCCATCGCATGTGAACGGAAGGACTCGTGCAAGAACTATGAATCGCTGGAATTCGTGGGTGACGCGGCGCTGGGATTGGCGGCGGCACACCTGTTGTTTGAGCGAGTCCCGGAGCGCACGCCGGGAGAGTACAGCCGTATGCGGGCCGCGATCGTGAATCGCCGTTGCCTGGCGCGTATTGCGCGGGGCTTGGACATCGCGCCCGCAATCAGGTTGGGAAAAGGCGAAGAATTGGCCGGCGGAAGGGCTCGAGCGGCCCTGCTGGCGGATTGTCTTGAAGCCCTGTTGGGGGCGCTATATCTGGACCAGGGTTGGGAAGCCGCCCAGGCGTTTGCCGTGCGGTTGCTCGAACCCGAAGTCGCGGCGTTGCAGGCACGGCGCCGGATTTGGGATTTCAAGTCGCGCCTTCTGCACCACTGCCAGGCGCGTCACATCGGTCTGCCCGAATTTGTGGTGGTCCGGTCGGATGGGCCTGACCACCGCAAGGAATTCGAGGTTGAGGTTCTGCTGCGCGGGACATCCGCGGGGCAGGGTGTGGGCGCGAGCAAGAAAGAGGCCGAACAGAAAGCGGCGCACATGGCGCTGTTGCGCGAAGGGATAGTTTTCGACGACGAAGAAGAGTGAATCAGGCGTTGCAGGACTGCTGGAACCGTTCTCCGGCGAATGATGTAACGTGAAACATGCCCAGGGGCCGGCGGTTTGGCGGTCTGGGCAAAGGGAGTATCGAGACCTATGGGTGAAAGTGGATTTCTAGGCGTTGCCGGGTTCGCCAGTCTCTGCGCGCTGGCGTTTGTGGCTTACCTGGCCAGGTACGTGCTGTCAAAGCCGCAGGGTAACGAGACGATGGAACATCTCTCGAAACTGGTGCAGCAGGGCGCAGCGGCGTTCCTGAAGAGAGAATACACCTATGTGTCCGCGTTTGTCGCGGCGATCATGGTTTTCTTCATCGTAGTGGGAGGGGCCAAGCCCGAATTCGGCGTGAACTGGCAAACGGCCGTCGCGTTTCTGTTCGGCGCGTGCGCGAGCGCGGCGACCGGCATACTGGGCATGACCATCGCGACACGCTCGAACGCCCGCACCGCGGCGGCTGCCCAGTCGGGCGGCGTCAAGAGCGCTCTTGACGTGGCCGTGAGCGGCGGCGCGGTCATGGGTATGGGCGTGGTCGGCATCGGCGTGCTCGGCCTTATCATCGTCTACATCCTGTTCAAGGGAGAGCCGACCGTAGTGAACGGGTACGCCATGGGCGCTTCTCTGCTCGCCCTTTTCGCTCGGTCCGGCGGCGGCATCTTCACGAAGGGCGCCGATATGGGCGCCGACCTGGTCGGCAAGGTGGAAGCGGGCATCCCCGAGGATGATCCGCGCAATCCGGCCGTTATCGCGGACAACGTGGGCGATAACGTGGGCGACGTCGCGGGTCTTGGGGCGGACCTTCTCGAGTCCTACGTCGAGGCCATCATTGCCAGCCTTGCGGTCGCGGTGATTATTTCCCGGGCTGCCGATGCGGCGGCTTCCGGGGCAGCCTATGTCACGGCCTACCCGTTCGTGATTGCGGCGATCGGTATTTTCGCCTCGATCGTGGGCGTGATGTACGTCAAGATATTCGCGAGGAGCAATCCTCAGAAGGCCCTGATGTTCGGCACCTACATCGCGGCAATCCTCTCGATCGCCGGGGTATTCGTGTATTCCGCCGCGGCCGGGACGCCATTCGTGTTGGAAGGCGTTACCTATGGCAAATATGGTCCCGCCTGGGCATGCGTGATCGGGATCCTGTCGGGCATGATTGTCGGGTTCGTCAGCGAGTATTTCACGTCGGGCAGTTACGGCCCTGTACAGAAGCTGGCGGAACGCTGCCAGACCGGTCCGGCGATTGCGGTGACTGAAGGGACGGCGGTTGGCATGCAGAGCACATGTGTGCCGGTCATTGCGCTCGGCATCGCCGTGGTGATTTCGTACTACGTTGCCGGGACCTACGGCGTGGCCATCGCGTCTCTTGGCATGCTTGCCACGACGGGTATGGTGGTTGCCGTGGACGCGTACGGGCCTATCGCCGACAACTCGGGCGGCATCGCCGAGATGGCGGGGCTTGACCCGAGCGTGCGCAAGATCACCGACAATCTGGATGCTGTGGGCAACACCACGGCCGCCATCGGTAAAGGGTTCGCCATCGGGTCCGCGGCCTTTGCGGCCATCGGCCTCTTGAGCGCGTTCATGCTTACCGTAAACATGGTGCGGGTGAAGAACGGACAGGGGGCTCTGGTCACGACTTTGGATGAAGCGACCGTTCTCGGCGGGCTGCTCATCGGGGCGATGATGCCGTTCTTCTTCTCGTCGATGTTGTTCCGTGCCGTAGGGAAGTGCGCGGACACGATGATTATGGAAGTGCGGCGTCAGTTCCGCGAGATCCCCGGCCTCAAGGAAGGCAAGAAAGGCGTCCATCCCGACAGCACGAAGTGCGTGAGTATCGCCACCAAGGGCGCCATCAACGGCATGTTGTTCCCGGGCGGGATGGCCATCGTGGCCCCGGTCATCGTCGGGTTCGCATTGGGTGCGGAAGGCCTCGCGGGCTTCCTGGTAGGCGCGATTGCAACGGGCGTCATGTTGGGCATCCAGACCGCCAACAGCGGCGGCGCTATGGACAATGCCAAGAAGTACATTGAGGAAGGCAATTTCGGCGGCAAGGGTTCTGATGCTCACAAGGCGGCGGTCGTGGGCGACACCGTGGGCGATCCCCTGAAGGATACTGTCGGCCCCTCGATCAACATTCTGATCAAGCTCATGTGCGTGATTTCGCTTGTGCTGGCGCCGTTGTTCGCCTGAGAGCAAGAGCAAAAACGCAGCAATTGACAGGCTCCCGTCCAATCCGGGCGGGAGCCCGTTTTTTTGTGCGGGGTTGCTTTCTCATGCGGCGGCAAGAATAGGAAGACCCATCGGTCCCATTCGGGAAGTGAGAAGCCCGAGAGCGGGTTTCCCGGCTTTCTTGGGGAGAGCTTCTTGCGAGGCGTTGGCGGGCTTGGTAGTATCGCTTTAGCTTGGCGTTGAAGACTCTTTTGTGAAGGAGGGAAGAACGGTGCGTACTCTAGTCAGTCCGGGCGTGTGGATGTTTGGGGTTTTGGCCTTGGCGGTTCTGGCGGTTTCTTCGTTGGCGGACCTTGTTTCGGAACCGTACCGGCTCGATACGGGGCTCGAGACGCGGTCGATTTCGTTTGAGAATCCAACGGGGGCGCCGGGCCAGGGCGGTCAGGCCGCCAGTAAACTGGGCCCGACTCGAAAGGGCGCTCCGAACCGCGCTTTCAAGGCGGGCGAAACGGTCCAGTTGGCCGATATCGAAGGGCCGGGCACGATTCGGCACATCTGGATGACGATTTCGGACCGTAAACCGGAGACGTTTCGCAGTTTTGTGATGCGGGCGTATTGGGACGGACAGGAGCACCCGAGCATCGAGTGCCCTTTGGGCGATTTCTTCGGGTTTGCTCACGGTAAGGTGGAGTCGTATCAATCGGCAGCGCATTCGCTGGGCCAGAACGCGGGCATGAACATCTGGCTGCCGATGCCGTTCAAGAAGCGCGCCTACGTCACGCTGACCAACGAGACCGGCGGCGATGTCACTATCTACTACCAGATTGATTATACGATCGGCGATGTGCATCCCGATGATGTGGGCAGGTTGCACGTGCTTTTCCGCCGTGAGAATCCCACAACGCTGAAACAGGACTTCGAACTGCTGCCGAAACGCGTGGGGAAAGGGCGGTATATCGGGTCGCTTGTGGGGGTGCGCGCGCTTCACGACAACTGGTGGGGCGAAGGCGAGATCAAGGTGTACAAGGATGGCGATGAGGCGTTTCCGACCATATGCGGTACGGGGAGCGAGGACTGGGTCTGTTTATCATACGGTCTTCAGCAGACGCCGTTCCTGTATCACGGGGCCAACTTGTGCCAGGGCCGGTTCAATTCGTTTTACCGCTGGTACCTTCCCGATCCCGTCTACTGGGAAAAGGAGGCTCGCATCACCATCCAGCAGATCGCCTGGGACGAGGGTCTGGCGGAAGTCCAGGACGATTGGTGCGCGGCGACATTCTGGTACGAGCCCATGCCGAGCGCTCCGTTGCCGGCGATGCCCAGTCTCGAGGCGCGCACGGCGGAGTTGTGGAAAGAGTAGGCGGGAAACAGGGGACCCGGTGAGTCAGGCGTGACGCGTAAGGCGCGCGTGGAGGGTATTGTTTCTTTGGCCGCTTCTTGCGAGCCTGTGGTAGGATAGCTGGGGTGCCGCAAAGGAGAAAGACTGCCATGAACGTGGGCCGATTGCAGTATGGATGCTTGCTGTTGTGTATTGTGGGGGCGGCATGCCAGACCACCCCGAAGGCGCCGCCGGAAACCGGAGAGGCGCTCCCGGCCATGCCCCGCGGGTATCAACCCATGTCCTATGTGTCGTCGATTCAACTGGCGGAAGGGGAATACGCCGACCTGTTCAGCGCCGGCTCGTTTGCGGTATGGGTCGGGGACGATGTGGCCGATATGAAATATCAGAAGGAGGCGCAGGAAGGAGCCGCGCCTTCGGAACGCCTCGTGGCCCAGGCTCGGGAGATCAGAGGGGACTACTTTGTGTTCGAGTGTCATATCGAGTCGGTTTTCCGTGACACCAGCATCGCTTACGACGTTGCTGGATTCCGCGGCATAGACCTGTGCCTCGAGACTCCAGGCGGGAACCGAATACAGCCCGTCCAGGTCATTATAGGGACCCCGGTTGAGGAGGAACAGCGAGGCGCGTTGAAACTGTTCCGCCGGACCAATATCGTCGTGTTTCCGCGGCAGGACCTCTGGACGGGGGGCGAGACCTTAGCCGTTGGAAGCCGCTCGGTCCGGCTGGTGCTTTCTGGTCATAGCTCGGTGTTTAACTTCGAATGGCCGGAGCTGCCGCAGGCCACGATGGAGAGCGGCTGGAAATGGAAACCGTCGGAGAACGAGACGCTCCAGTCGCTCAAGGTGTCGTTCTCTGATCTGTATGGGCGTTTGCGGCGCTTGTCGCACACGTTCGACTGAGGCGAGTTCGCCGGAATTGCAGAGTGCCGCGCCATGCGCTCGTGTTTGAAGACACTGATGATCGGGACCGGGATTCTGCTCATTCTGGTGGCCGTTGCGGTGATTCTTGCCGTGACCCAGCTCAAGACGGTCGCACGCACGGGTATCGAGCGTTCTCTGGCCATTGCCTTCTTGACCGACGTCAGCCTGGAAGATGTCGACGTAGGCCTTCGTGACGGGCGCTTGGAGCTCCACAATCTGGTGGTGGGCAACCCCGCGAGTTTCCGAAGCGGGCCGGCCATGGAGTTCGAGACGGTTACCGTGGATATGGACCTGAAGACCGTTTTCTCGCAAACGCCGACTATCGACCGGATTGTGGTTAGACACGCCAACGTGAATCTGCGTCATGAACTGGCTGATGGCACGAATCTCGCCATGCTCGCACGGCACGCCTCCCGGTTCTCAAAAGGCGGCGGGAAGGGGGAAGCAGAATCTGCATTTGAGGAGGCCGGGGGTCTTGGCCGGGAGTTTATTATCAAAGAACTTCGCTGTGAGGACGTGACCGTTGCCATGAGCAGCAATCTCATTCCCAAATCGGGTCTCAAGGTTGAGGTGGCTCCGTTCACTCTGACGGAAATCAGCAAAGACCGGCCGGTCTCGACCGCGGAGGTCAGCGCGATCTTCATTCGGTCGCTCATCAAAGAGACTCTGTCGGCCAAGGGCCTTCTTCGCCCGATTGCCGACCTGTTGCGCGGGGCGGAAGATGAGAGCGAATCCACCGTGAAACTCATCGAGGAACCCGAACGGGCGGTGGCAGAATAGGCAGCACTGTTCTGGGCGGGTTGCTTGACTGGTCAGGGTCCGTGGGGTATCATCCAACATCGCTGAACAAGGGTGGTCTTGACCTGCCGTGAAGTTCTTGACACATGTAGACCCACTAGGGAGGCCGGTGCACCATGGCGAGGGTAGAGCTGAAGAACGTACGGAAAGTCTATCCGGGCAATGTTGAGGCGGTTAAGAACGCTGACCTCGTCATCAACGACAAGGAATTCGTCGTTTTGGTGGGCCCTTCTGGTTGCGGAAAGTCGACGACGCTGCGCATGATCGCCGGCCTGGAAGAGATTTCCGAGGGCGAGATCTATATTGGCGATACCCTGGTCAACGATGTGCCCCCGAAGAACCGCGATATCGCCATGGTGTTTCAGAATTACGCCTTGTATCCCCACATGACGGTGTACAAGAACATGGCGTTCGGGTTGATGCTGAGGAAGTATCCGAAAGCGGAGATCGAGCAGCGGGTGCGCGAGGCCGCGCAGATCCTCGGCATCGAGCATCTTCTGGACCGCAAACCGAAGGCGTTGTCGGGCGGCGAACGGCAACGTGTGGCGGTGGGCCGGGCGATTGTGCGCCAGCCGAAGGTATTCTTGTTTGACGAACCGTTGTCGAACCTCGACGCAAAGCTCCGCGTGCAGATGCGCGCGGAGATCAGCAAGCTGCACCACCGTCTGCGTTCGACCATGATTTACGTGACCCACGACCAGGTCGAAGCCATGACGATGGGCGATCGCATCGTGGTCATGTTGAACGGGGTGATTCAGCAGATTGCCTCGCCTCTGGAACTTTACCATCATCCGGTGAACAAATTTGTTGCGGGATTCATCGGCAGCCCGCCAATGAACTTCCTCGAGGGTGAACTTCTGGCGGAAAACGGCGCGCTGCGGTTCCGCGACAAGAGCGGGACCCTGCGCCTGGATGTGCATAAGTCGCAGCATGCCGCATTGGAATCCTATATCGGGAAGAAGATCGTTGCCGGCATCCGGCCGGAGAACTTTGTCGAGAATCCCTCTCAACAGGCTCAATCGGGTTTGAGCGTCACGGCGAACGTGGAAGTCGTGGAGCCCATGGGCCACGAGGTCTATCTGTATCTCGATGTTGGCGGCCAATCCGTTACGGCGCGGATCGCGGCGGGCGAAACGGAACCCGAGATCAATAAGCCTCACGTTCTCGACGTTGAGACCCAGGGGGTTCATTTCTTTGATATCGAGACAGAGGCGGCTATCACCTGACCGCCGCGCGCACGGAAACCGTTCGATCAAGGACAGCCACCCTTTTTTTCGAAGCGCAGATAAGCGGCCGTCCCCGTTTCAGCGTGTGGAGATATGGCTATGGCGGTATTGGTAACCGGCGGGGCCGGGTATGTTGGCAGCGTGGCTGCGGAGTTGTTGCTCGAGGCCGGCGAGCGCGTGGTGGTGCTGGACAACCTGTCTCGAGGCCACCGGAAGGCGGTCGCACGGGGCGCGGAATTCGTCGAGGGAGACACGCGCGACAGGGCGTTGCTCGACAAGCTCCTCAAACAACACGGCATCCAGGCGGTCATGCATTTCGCGGCATTCGCTCTGGTGGGCGAATCGGTCCAGAACCCGGCCATATATTTCGAGAACAACGTCAGCGGAAGCCATACCCTGCTGAACGCTGCCGTCGATAGCGGCGTGAAACAGTTTATCTTCAGCTCGACGTGCGCTACGTACGGTTTTCCGGAGCGCGTGCCCCTTACAGAAGACCTTCCCGCGAATCCCATCACGCCGTACGGCCTGTCGAAGCTCATGGTCGAGGAAATGCTCGACTGGTATGGAAAAGCCTATGGTTTGCGGTATGTGGCGCTGCGGTATTTCAACGCGTGCGGCGCTACGGAGGCGCACGGCGAGGATCACGAGCCCGAAACGCATCTGATCCCGAACATTTTCAAGGCCATCACGGGCCAGAGCGGGCCGCTGAAGGTGTTCGGCGGCGATTACGACACGCCGGACGGCACGTGCATCCGCGACTATGTCCATGTGGCCGATCTTATCGACGCGCACATGAAAGCCGCCGCATATTTGCGCAAAGGGGGGGCATCGGGCCATTTCAATCTCGGCACGGAGACGGGCAACTCCGTTCTCGAGGTGATTCGCGCGGTCGAACGCGTTACGGGCATATCGGTGCCTTTTGAGACCACCGCACGCCGCCCGGGCGATGCCGACGCGCTGGTCGCGTCTTCGGCAAAGGCTCGCGAGTTGCTTGGTTGGCGTCCTTTGAAGCGGGACATCGAGGTTGTGGTTGAAGACGCCTGGCGCTGGCGCCGGGCCCATCCCAACGGGTACGAAGGCTGAGACGACGTCACGGGGAGCATAGCCGGGGCGCGGTCTACAACGCCGCGGCCGGGGCGCGGTACACGGTGAACAGGACCGCCAGATAGGCAGCGTAGACCATCATCAGCACCATCCCCTCCCACCTGCTGAGTTTCTTGCCCGTGGCTCCGAAGACGAGCAGCAGCAGCGTGATGAAGAGCATCACCGGGATGTCGAAGTACAGGCTCTGGGCGTCGAAGGGTATGACCGCGATGATCGAGCTTACGCCGAGCACCCACGCCAGGTTGAGGATGTTCGCGCCGATGATGTTGCCGATCGATAGCCCGCGCTGTTTCTTGGCAATGGCCGTCAGGCTGACGACCAACTCCGGCATCGACGTCCCGAACGCCACCAGAGTCAGGGCAATGACCTGCTTCGAGATCCCGGCGGCCAGCGCCAGTTGCTCCGCGCAGAAAACCACCAGCGAGCTTCCCCAGACAACGCCCGCGCTCCCGAGCATGAAATACGCCGCGATTCGTGCGCCCGTCATTTCCGCGTCGGGTGCGGCGCCTTCCACGCCATCAGCCCTTGACTCGGCGGCTATCCTCTCGAGCATGGTCTGATACGCCGGTGCGCGGACGGTCCGGGCCCCGGCGGCGATGTTCGCGCGCTGAACGCTGGTCGAGCGCAGGGTCGTGACGAAGTAGATGACAAGGCACGCAAGGAGCACGGCACCCGTCCAGCGTGTTCCTTCGGGGAAAGCCCAGCCCATGAAAGCGAATAGCAGGCACAACACCAGCAGTCCCACACCGCTGCGCAGAAATCCCTTGCGCTCGACCCCCATGGGCGCGAGAACGGTGCACAGGCCAAGTATCAGCCCGATATTGCAGATGGTCGACCCGACGGCGTTGCCTACGGCCATCTCGACCTGGTGAGCCAGCGCCGCCGTGACCGACACGGAAAACTCGGGCAGTGTCGTCGCGAGGCTCACTAGTGTCGCTCCGATAATGATCTCCGGGACGTTTAACCGGCGGGCGATGCTGACTCCGGCGTCAGTGAACCAGTCGGCCGACTTGGCCAGAATCACGACGCCTACGGCGACGCCAAGGAAATAGAGCGGTAAGTGCATAATGGGCAAGAGTGTATCACGACCCAAAGCAAGGCGCGAGAATAATTGCCGAGATATCGCGTGAGACAAAGGATGTCTGCGGCGTTGGGAAACGAGAGCAATTGCTGGGACCTCAAAATCGGCCTTGACACGGCTGAGACGATATGATACTATACGATATGAAAAGAGTCATAGTGATACTTCCTTGAATCGGCGAGGGGACTGCGCGATGGACGATGCACTGAATCCCGCCCCGGAATGGTTCTCGATCCCTGAAGCGGCCGAGTATCTCGGCGTAAGCCGTCCGACCTTGTTCAGGTGGATGAAGAAGGGTCTGGTGTCGTTCTACAAGATCGGGGGTTCGACGCGGTTTTCGAAGGACGGGTTGGATGCCGTGATCGAGAAAACCACCGGCCAGAAGGAGGCGGAGGCGGCCGCGGGCCGTTGTGCCGCCTGCGGCCACTCGCTATTGGTCGAGGGACGCGTGCAGGGGACCGGGCGACTGTACTTCAAGCCCGATAAGACGAAGTTCTGGACGTTGGCCGAATCCATGGTTCCGGTGCGCGGGAAGGTGTGCCCTGCGTGCGGATTCATTCAGCTGTTTGCCGATGTCGGTACGTTGCGGAGGCTGAGTCCTGACCGGGTCGGATAACGCCCGGTCAGGGTGGGCGTGCGGAAATGCAAGCGTGGGAGGTAGTGGACATGAGCGAGAGTAACGAGGGTAGCGGTTCGTTGGGGGATGCGGCGCAGAACACGGCAGAGGAGGCGGAAGGGGGCGGACAAATTCCGGTACTTGAACGGCAGGCGCCATCCTTATGCAGCACGCTGATCGGAGAGCTGTCGCCTCAGGCAGTACGAGATTTCCTGCGGTTGAGCGGCACGGGGATCCTGTATGCGCTCAGCGCCTTGTCTATTCTCTACGGCATGGGACGAATCATCGGGCCTATCTTGGCGGCCAGCGGCAAGCTGGGGGAGACCCTTCCGTGTTTCGGGGCGCTCGAGGCGTACGAGCTGGCCGTGTTTGCCGTGCTGCTGCTCATTGTTCTGTGGCGAAAGGCGACACGGGACACAACGACCCTTATGGTCCTCGTAGCGCTGTTCATGGGGGCCAGCGGCATCACCCTGGCGACGATCGCGAACGATGGGCCGGCAATCGCAGCGGTCATCGGCGTGGCATGCCTGGCGGTGGCGTTCGCCAGAGTCTGGCTGCTTCGCGCCAAGCTGGGGGTAGTTCTTCCGAGGCTCTTTGCGGCCGGCGTGGCGGTCTTGCTGACCTGGAACTTCCTCATTTCCGCATCCATGGCTCTGACGCTTCACCGAGGGTGGCCGGGAAGCGCGCACCTGCGGCAGGTGTGGCTTGGCGGCTGGCACGTCATGCTTTTAGGGGCCGTGTTGTTGTTTCTGAGCGCGCTGGCGAGCGGTACGGGCAGCGCCCGCCGCGCGAGGCCGGATATTCCATTCCTGCGTTCGACGGGGATGGCCTGGGTTTTCGCGTTTGTGCTGGTTGGAGGCGCGATGGTGCATCAATATGCGCTGACGTACATCTTCGACGTGCGGTTTGGCTTGGGCGATTTCCTGCCCATCGCCGTGCTGGCGTGCGCGACCTTGCTGGAGGCCATGCGCGGATACGGGGTGCATGGGGGGAAGGTGGACAATGCAATCACGCTTGTGCCCATGACATTGGTTTATTTCCTTGTGCTGCAAGAGAAAATGCCGGGGAAGGCTGTTTTCCTGGCATTGCCGGAGTGGGGCCTGGGAACGCTGTTCCAGCCGTGGGCGGCGCTGGCCCTGTTCGGCGCGCTTCTATTCGTGGTTGGAGCACGCCGGCGGGATAAGGATTTGGCAGGCATTGCGCTGTTGTACGTGCCCTTCTCCGTGCTGTTCGCCGGCGCGTTGCCCGAATTGACGATTCGAACCGTGAACCCATTGGCTTTTGGCGCGTCGCTTGTGATGGTGTTGTTCGTGTTGGCGGCGTTGCACCGGTCGGTGAAGTTGGCGTTTCTGGCGCTGAGTGTTCTTGCCTTGGGCGCGGCGATTTCCGGGGGCGTGAATGAGACGGCTGCCCCGCTGTTCCCCACGTGGGTGGACGTTTTTCTGGCGGTGTTCGGTGCGGGTGCTTTGGGGCTCTATCTCGGATTTCCCCGCCATGTTCACGTGGCGGCAGGAATTCTGGGCGCGACAGGCTTGGCGTTCGCCGCCATACACGGGCAGCCAGCCGCGATTACCTTTCCTTCCCTTGCGCTGGCGGCTGCCTTGGCCATCCTGGGCGGGCTGGCATTTTGGCGGGCGCGGAATTCCGTGCTCGCCGGGGTCCTTGCCGTGCCGCTCTTGTGGCGTGCGGCGGCAAGTGTGGGCGATGTCACCGGCTGGCATTACATCGCGCTGAGCTTTGTGTTGCTCGGGGCCGCCGCCTTTTTCAGTCTGCGGGCCAGACGGTCCAACGGGCTGTGATGGCCCCTCAGGGCTCGGCCTCCTTGGCCTTGTTTTCGGCCGTTTTCGGGCCGTAGAGTTCGTCATAGGCGCGACAGAAGGGACAAGTGCGTTCGATTCGGCGCATAAGCCGGCCGTAGCTGGAATCGGGGAACTTGCGCCGGAGAATGCAGGCCGGGCATACACGGCAGACCTGGGCGAGTGCCTTTTTCATAACTCCTTCTCCTTAAGCCGTTTAGGGGCGTCGCGGTCGATTCTGTGCAGGGCCTGAACGAAGATGCTGGCTTCGTGCGCGGGAACGCGCGCGAAACCACGGGGATTAAGGGTACAACAGGTCTCAAGATGGCGCAAGGATGTGGGGCCCAACACTCACGCGTGTCGTATCGCCAGTGTCTGAAGTTGGCACAATAGCAGCCCTCTCGCCCTGCCGTTCTCATGGAGAGCGTGGAGATGCCCGAGCGCAGCTCGTGTCGAAACAGGCCCCTGAGCGGAGACTCGGGGTTTGGTCACAAAGATTGGCCCGTTGTTTGACGGGTTATGGCGGGATTTGATAAACTATTGCGCGCTTTTTACTTGGAGGCAAGCGCCGTGTCCGGCTTAACAATTTTACTGTCGGCACTGGAACGTGGCGAACATGAGGTAGCCATTACGGTCCCGGAGGAGGAGCTCCGCCCCGAAGGGGCCAAAGCACTCGATATTGGGCCGACCCGTATTCAGGGCAAAATGTCTATTGTCGAGCCCCGTTATGTGTTTATCGGAACACTGACGGGGGTTTACCTCAGGCAGTGCGACCGGTGCCTTACGGAAACGGAAGTCCCATTCAAAATTGACGTTGTCTGGTCGTTTGAACACGGGACCGGAAGTGACTTCGTGGAGACCGTTTCCGGGCATGGCGACGAAGATCTCGCCAAGGACGAGAGTGAGACAGTCTTCTTCGAGGGTTCAGAGATCGACTTGTCCCGCCAGACGTGGGAGGAGCTGGTCTTGTCGGCGCCCTCGAAGACACTGTGCAAAGAAAGCTGCGCGGGGTTGTGCCCGCACTGTGGCACAGACTTGAACACGTCATCGTGTACTTGTCAGGGCAAGGAGAGCCCGAAAGATTTTGGCAATAGCGGGTTCTCGGGATTGGCGAACCTGTTTCCCGATTTGGACCCTAAACGCTCGAAGGAGTAAGAACGTGCCAGTACCAAAGAGACGCACCGGAAAGACCCGCCGCAATACGCGGCGTTCGCATCATGCGTTGACGCCGCCGAACCTCATCGAGTGCCCGAGTTGCGGCGAGCGTATCCGGCCGCACCGGGTATGCCCGAAATGCGGGCACTATAAAGAGCGCTTGTCGGTCAAGACCGGAGCCGAATAGTCCATCTGGTGTCTGCACATGAGCGACGCCCGGGCCTTCGCGCCGGGCGCCGGTTTGCGCAGGCGCCATGTATCTATTGCGGCAGGGCAACAGGGATATTGCATGCGAATCGCTCTCGATGCCATGGGTTCCGACCACGCTCCGGGTCCTGAAGTGCGGGGGGCTGTCGATGCCAGTCTTCAGGACGATACGGAATACGTGCTTGTGGGCGACCGGGGTCGACTCGAGGAGGCGCTCGCTCCCTACAAGCGTCGCGGGCGGGTAAACATTGTACATGCGTCGCAGACCATCCGGATGGATGATCAGCCGGTGATGGCTGTGCGCCAGAAGAAGGATTCGTCGCTGCTTGTCGCGTTGCGTCTGGTGAAGAACGGCGAGGCCGACGCGTGCGTGAGCGCGGGAAACACGGGAGCGGTAATGGTGGCCGCCCGGACGATCCTGGGTCCCATCCGGGGGGTCACGCGTTCCGCCATCTGCCAAACGGTTCCCACCATCAAGAAGCCCGTTCTTCTGATTGACCTGGGCGCCAATGTTGATTGTACGGCGCGCCAGCTTTGCGATTTCGCCGAAATGGGCATGCTTTACATGGAGCACGTGCTGCGCCGCAAGAATCCCCGCGTGGGCCTGCTCAACATCGGCGAGGAACACGTCAAGGGCAATGACTTGGCGAAAGCCGTCCACCGGAATCTGAGCGCCTCGGGACATATCAACTTCATCGGCAACATCGAGCCCAGGGCCATCTACAACGGTGATGCCGACGTGGTCGTGTGCGACGGATTCGTGGGCAACGTGGTGCTGAAAACCACGGAAGCCACGGCTGCCCTGATCAAGAACCGGCTTTACCGCGAACTGATGTCCACGTGGCTGAGCAAGATTGGGGTGCTCTTCAGCATGGGGGCGTACCGGCGTCTCAGGCGTGAAACCGACCCCAACAACTATTCGGGAGCGCCTCTGTTGGGGGTGAAAGGCGTCGTTATCATTCTGCACGGTTCGTGTTCGTCGCAGGGGGTGAAGAACTCATTGCTGGGAGCGCGGCGGGCCGTGCGCGCGCGCATCAACGAGCATATCCGCAACGGGATCGAGATCCTGCGCAATACCGAAGCCCATCTGCATGCACAGGAGTCGAACCCATGACCGCCTTTCTTTTTCCTGGTCAGGGAAGTCAAATGCCCGGCATGGGCGCCGATTTCTATGAGTCGAGCGAGAGTGCCCGGGCCGTTTTTGACCGGGCGGCGGCGATGATGGGAGAAGGCTGGCTCGACACAGTGTTTCGCGGCACCGACGCGGAGCTGGCCGATACGCGCATGGCGCAGCCGGCGTTGTTGACGGCCGAAGCGGCCATCGCCGCCCATCTGAAAGCTCATGGCATAACGCCTTCTCTGTGCGCCGGCCACAGTCTGGGCGAGTATTCGGCGCTGGTTGCGGCGGACGCGCTGTCTTTCGAAGAGGCTTTCCGGCTGGTGCGGGAGCGCGCGCGGGTGATGTCGGAGAATGTGCCCGACGGGGCCATGGCGGCGGTGCTGGGTCTCGATGCGGGCGCCATCGAATCCCTCCTGCCCGAGGGCGCGCAGGTGGCCAATTATAACGGCCCCGGACAGACCATCATCTCAGGAACCGCAGCAGCCATGGAGGCGGCCGAACACGCCTTGAAAGATGCGGGAGCGAAACGCATCATGCGCCTGAATGTATCCGGCCCGTTTCACTCGAAGTACATGTGCGAGGCGCGGGACGCCTTCCGCGGCATCCTGGAGAGGGCCGTCCTGAACGCGCCGGCGACCCGGTTCGTATCGTCCGTAAGCGGGCATGAGGAGACCGAGCCGGAGCGTATACGAAAACTGTTGGGCGAGCAGCTCTGCGCGCCGGTGCGGTGGACGGACGTCATGGCCGCGATCGGTCCTGTCGAAGCGCTCGAGGTGGGGCCCGGGCGCGTACTGCAGGGTCTTGCCAAACGCACGGACAAGGCGCCGTCCGTCATGCCCGCCGGCACGCTCGAATCGGCCGAGGCTCTGAAAGGAACGCAATGAGCGAATTCGAGGGGAAAGTTGTTCTGGTGACCGGAGGCACGCGGGGCATTGGCCGGGCATGCGCCGAGTATTTTTCGAACAGGGGCGCCAAGGTGGCGTTGTGCGGACGCACTATCGACACGGCTACGGCCGCTGCCGAAGATATCGGGGGCGATACCCGCGCATTCCAGGCCGATATGGGGGACCCGGAGGCGCCCGCGGCGCTCGTGTCGGCGGTTGAGCAAGCGATCGGGCCCGTGGCGATTCTGGTTAACAACGCCGGTCTCGCTCGTGACACCCTGCTCATGCGCATGAAAGACGACGACTGGGCGCAGGTCATCGATGCGAACCTGACCGGGGTGTTCCGCTGCTGCCGGGCGGTGGTGCGCGGCATGATGAAACAGCGCTGGGGGCGTATCATCAACATCTCGAGCGTTATCGGACTCGCCGGGCAGGCCGGCCAGGCCAATTACGCCGCGTCGAAAGCGGGCCTTCTGGGCCTCACCAAATCGCTGGCCCGCGAACTCGGCTCGCGCAACATCACCGTCAACGCGGTTGCGCCGGGACTCATTGACACCGAGATGACCGCGGTGATTCAGGGCGAGCAGCGTGAAGCGGTGTTGGCACGGATTCCCCTCGGGCGCGCGGGTACGCCTCAGGAAGTCGCGGGCCTCGTCGGTTATCTCGCCTCGGATGCCGCCGCCTACATTACCGGCGCCACCATCACCATCGACGGCGGCCTGATAATGCATTAAAGGCCGGCCGGACCCGCCGGAGACAAGGGCTTCCTCTATTTCGCTTCGCCGTCGAAATCCATCTTGAACCGTTCGCCGAGGTAGGTGCGGCGGGCGATGGGGTTTTCGGCGATTTCGCGGGGCGTGCCGGCTACGCTGATGCTGCCTTCGCTGATGATGTAGGCGCGGTCGGTTATCTCGAGGGTTTCACGGACGTTGTGGTCGGTGATGAGGACGCCGATCCCGCTCTTCTTGAGCTGGGCGACGGTTTCCTGGAGGTCGGCCACGGCAATGGGGTCGATGCCGGCGAACGGCTCGTCGAGCAGGAAGACTTTGGGGCTGGTGACGAGTGCGCGACAGATCTCCGTGCGGCGCCGCTCTCCGCCCGACAGGGTATAGGCTGGGTTGTCGGCCACGTGGGTAATGCCCATTTCGTCGAGGAGAGCGTCGGCCCGGGCTCTACGCTCGCCGGAGGTCATCGGCAAGTACTCCATGATGGCGAGGAGGTTCTGGCGCACCGTGAGTTTGCGGAACACCGACGGTTCCTGGGGAAGGTAGGCCATGCCTTCGCGGGCCCGGCGGTACATAGGGAGCCTGGTTACATCCCGCTCCTGGAAATAGATGCGTCCGGCGTTGGGCCGCAAGAGTCCCACGATCATACGGAAGGTGGTGGTCTTTCCGGCGCCGTTGGGACCCAGCAATCCCACGATTTCGCCGGGATTCAATTCGATGCAGACATCCCGCACGACCACGCGGCGCTTGAACTGTTTAACAAGCCCGTCGGTTCGCAACAAGACGTGATTGGTGGTTTCGGACACGCAACGTTCCTCGTGACTGGGACTACTGGGCGGCCTTCTGAGCGACGAACTTCGGGAAGGCCGCTTCGAACAGGCCGCGGTTCAGCTTGATGAGCTCGGGGCCGGATTCCGGTTTCGCATTGACCAGAGCCTGGACAGGTTCGGGCAGCGCCACGCCTTGCCATGCGGCCGCATCGTAGAAGTCTTTTCTCTGAAGCGCCTTGTTGAGCTGCCCGACGAAGTCTTTTTTCATGTCGGGGGTCAACTGGGCGTCGGGCGCGAGCGCGTTAAACTGGGCCCGGGCGTCTTCCGGCAACAGGGAGATCAGACGCTTGCCGGGAGAGGGGGCGTCGGCGGCAGCCTGTGCTTTGATGGCGGGAATGATTCCCTGCCAATCTTTCACGTCGGCAACCGTGAGGAGCATGGGGTCGGCGGGTTCTGCTTCTCCCCCCACGCCTTCGAGCGACATGTTGGTCATGGTCATGTCGTCCATTTCGATGCCGCCGTCTTCCAGGTTATAGGTGAACCTCGACGCGGAGACCCCTTGGAACTGTTCGGAATCGATGTTTACCTGGTCCGTGAAGACCAGCGTATCGGCTGCCAAGTCCAGCACGGCTGTTTGCGAGGAGATGGCGCCGATTTCTCCTTCGACATTTACGTTGCCCGTCAGATCGACTTTCTGGGGCTGTTCGCCCGGCTGCCATTCGAATACGATCTCGTTAGCCTTGATGTCGAGGGGTTTTTCTCCGGTGTTCCTGGGGAACAGCGTCAGGGCGACGCCCCCCTGCATATGCCAGCGTCCCTCGGCGATCTTGACCTTTGGCGCTTTGGTGATGCTCATACGGTCGAACTTCATCTCGCCTGCCTGGGCCATGGCCGCCAAGGTTATCGCGAGCGCGAATACCAGCATCCGCTTCTTCATGATTCACTTCTCCCTGCCAGTGTCACGTCGCCCGTCAGGTTGTCGAGCAACAATGCGTCTTCGTCCGCGTGAAACTCGAGATTGTCTGCGCTCAATTGGGTTCCTTCGTCGGTGATATGCACGGGTTTTTCCGTCTTTGCCATTCGTTCCTCGTCGCGCCAGACCAGGTCCTGCATGTCGATCCGCATCGTTCCGCGCTCAAGAACCACGTTTCCTTCCATAGTAGCGGTTTTTGTTTCCTGGTCAAAGCGGCCGCGTTCCGCCCCTATTGTGGTCAGCAGGTTATCGCGGCCGTAAATCTCGGCTTCCACCTGTTCGAGGACGGCCATCCCCTCGATAGTGATCGACACTCTGGGCGTGCGCATCACGAAGGACGGCCGTGGCTCGACCCCGCCCGGAGCGGCCCGGTAAAAGAAGAACTCGGTCATCTGGGCATTGGCGGCGGGCGGCAGCGCGGCATCATCCGAGGCGGCTGCAACAGGCGGCTGGGGCGGTTGGGGCGGCGGCTGTTTCGAGCCGCAAGACGTCAACGCGGCGCCCGCGGCACATACCATGATGATAAGCAGGTGCGGCTTCATGCGGCGCCTTTTCGGTTTTTCAGAAACACGGCCCGGAGTCCCTTCAAGGTGAGGTGGGGGTCGACATAGTCAATGCGGGTGGCGATGCCGGCCACCAGTTCCGCGAATCCGCCGGTGGCCAGAACGAGGGGCTTGTCGCCCATCTCGGCGGTCATGCGCAGGATGAGGCCGTCGACCAAATCGGCATAGCCATAGGTCAGGCCCGAGCGAATGTGGTCGATGGTGTTTTTCCCGATAACATGGGGCGGGCGGATGATCTCGACGCTGGGGAGTTTCGCGCATTTCTCGAAGAGAGCGTCGGCCCCCGTCTTGATGCCGGGGACAATGATGCCGCCCCGGTACTCGCTCTGAGCGGTGATCGCGTCGAACGTGGTCGCCGTGCCGAAATCGATAACGATGAGGGGTCCCTTGTGTTCTTCAAGCGCCCCGACGGCGTTGACGATGCGGTCGGCCCCGACTTCCTTCGGGTTGTCGACCTGAATCACGAGTCCGGTCTTGATGCCCGGCTCGACGAAGACCAGCTCGGCGCCGAAATGACCGGCGCACAGGTCCATAAGCGCGGCGTTCAAAGAGGGTACCACGCTTGATACGCAGCACCCGTTGACGGCCTCTGGCTCAAGGCCTTCCGCTTGCAGCAACATGGTGAGGAACACGCGCAATTCGTCGCTGGTCTGGTAATTGCCCGAGATGCTGCGCCAATGGGCGCGCAGCTCGGGTCCTTCGTACAGGCCAATGGCGGTGACCGTGTTTCCGACATCCATCACGAGCAGCATGGTTCATCCTCCATCCACTCGAGGGGTTCTCCAAACAACACGCGGCGCACTCCGGCGGGGGTGTCGAGGACTAGCCCGCCGCGGGCGTCGACGGCGGTCACAAAGCCCTCAATACCTTGGTAGCGCACCCGGCGGCCCTCGATATCACATGCCGTTGCCCATTCCCGGCGGGCCTTCTCGGCCCCGCCTTCCCGCAATGAGCAGACGCGGTCATCCAGAGCGGTCAGCACCCGCCGAAGGAGTTCACCGCGGTCCACCTCCGCGCCGGTGGCCAGAAAGAGGGATGTAGCCGTGTCGCGCACGCCGGGCGGAAAATCTTCGGTGCGGTGGCGCACGTTGATTCCGATTCCTGCGACCGTCGTGCCGCTGCGGTTTTCGACCAAAATACCACAAATTTTTCGTTTATCAATAAGCAGATCATTGGGCCACTTGATATGCGGCGTGCAAATGCATCGCAGCCCGTCGCGCACCGCGAGAGGGGCGGCGAACTCGAGTCCGTCCACGTTGCCTCGGAACGCCACGCTGAACCACAGCCCGAGGCCGGGCGCGCTGTGCCAGGGCCGGCCGTGCCGTCCGCGTCCCTCCGTCTGGTGTTCGGCCACGACCACCGTGCCATCGCTGCCGCTGTTGAGGGCGCGCGTGCTGGTGGAATCGACGGAATCAAATACGAGAATGCGGGAACCCACGACGCGCGTGTGCAGCGGCTGCACGAAGAGAGAATCCTCTGAAGCAGGGTTACGCATTTTCGATGAGCAACGACAGGTCCACCGAGGGGGCGGAATGTGTGAGTTCCCCGACGGAAATGTAGTGGACGCCCGTCTCGGCAATGGCGCGGACCCGGGCAAGGGTCACATTTCCGCTGGCCTCGAGCACGACGTTGCGTTTTTTCGCGAGTTTGACGGCCTTGGCCATCATTTCGAGGCTCATGTTGTCGAGCAGTATTGAGTCGGCGCCCGCATCGAGGGCCTCTTTCAGCTCTGTCAGATTGGTGACCTCAACGCCCACTTTCATAAGGTGATGGGTGCCCCGGATGGTCTTGTGGACCGCGTTGCCTACGCCGCCCGCGGCCACAATGTGGTTCTCCTTTATCAGAACGCCGTCAAACAGGCCGAAGCGGTGATTGGCGCCGCCGCCGTGCATGACGGCTTGCTTCTCGAGGCTTCGCATCAGGGGCGTCGTCTTGCGAGTGTCGCAGATCCGCGTATCGAGGCCGTCCACCGCGTCGGCGTATTGGCGGGTGATCGTTGCGATCCCCGAGAGTCGCTGCACGAAATTGAGCGCCACCCGCTCGCCGGTCAATACTGCCGCGGTGTTTCCCTCGAAGCGGGCCAGCACGTCTCCCGAGACAAACCGGGCGCCATCTTCCACGGCCTCCCAGTGCTGCACACGCGCTTTGAGCATGTCGAAGACCGAGCGGAAGACGGCGATGCCGCTCAAGACGCCGTCCTGCTTTGCGGTCAAGCGTACCCGGCACCGCGCGTCCGCGGGCACGGTCAACTTCGTGGTGACGTCGCCCTGCCCGACATCTTCCCCAAGCGCCTCGCGCACCAATCTGCGTAATCCGAGCATTCTGCGTCCTTTCCGGTGGATCGGGCGGCGATCCTACCACGAAAACCGTTCCGAAAGCGATGCAATGAGGGGGACTCAAGTCCTCAAGTGTTTTTTGACGGTCTTACGAGCGTTGGAACAGGGCCACCCCTCACCGGTCGGCGTCGAAACCTCCGGCGGCTGGCTTTTGTGGCCTTCCACGTGGCCAGATTTCAGCCTCCGCGGATACCTTCGACGGCCGGGCGGCGCCGGAACGGGCGGTTTTCGAGCCTCATGGGCGGCATCATACGCCTACCGCTCGTCCACGGGAATCCATTTGCGTTCTTTTTCACCCGTATAGATTTGGCGGGGGCGGTGAATTCGCCCGGTTCGCTCGAGGCGCATTTCGCGCCACTGGGCTATCCAGCCCGGGATCCGCCCCAGCGCGAACATCACCGTGAACATATTCGTGGGAATGCCGATGGCCCGGTAGATGATGCCGCTGTAGAAGTCGACGTTCGGGTACAGTTTGCGCTCGATGAAGAAATCGTCTTTCAACGCGACTTCTTCGAGATGTTTCGCGACGTCCAGCAGCGGGTCCGTGGCGCCCAATTCGTCGAGCACATCGTCGCAGGCCTCCTTGAGGATTCGGGCCCGCGGATCGAGGTTTTTGTAGACCCGGTGGCCGAATCCCATCAGGCGGAAGCTCGAATTCTTGTCTTTGGCCATCTTGATATACTTCTGATGATCACCGCCGTCATTCACGATTCGCTCGAGCATTTCGATTACGGCCTGATTTGCGCCGCCATGCAGGGGTCCCCAGAGCGCGGAAATGCCCGCCGACACCGACGCGAACAGATTTGCCTGGCTGCTGCCGACCATGCGTACCGTCGAGGTGCTGCAGTTCTGCTCGTGGTCGGCGTGGAGGATCAGCAGGAGGTCGAGAGCACGCTCGATCACGGGCGACACTTCGTACGGCTCCGCGGGATGGCCAAACATCATGCGCAGGAAGTTGGCGGCGTAACTCAATTCGGCCAGCGGATACATAATGGGCTCGCCGCGGAACTTCTTGTAAGAGTAAGCGGCGAGGGTCTTTGCCTTTGCCAGCAGATACATGATTGCTTTGTCGACCGTCTCGGGCGTATTGGCCTCGGGGTAAAACGCCGACATACTCGATACCATCGCGGACAGGATGGCCATCGGGTGTGAATGAGGGGGATAGTGGTCGAACACGTTGATCATGCTCTCGTGCGCATAGCTGTTCAGAGTGAGCTGTCTGCGCCACTCGATCAATTCTTGACGGTCGGGAAGATGGCCATAGATAAGGAGGTGGCAGACCTCGGGGAACCGCGCGCCGCCGGCCAGCTCTTCGATCGGATAGCCGCGGTACCGCAAGATGCCTTTTTCGCCGTCAATGAACGTGATGGCGCTTTCGCACGAGCCCGTGTTGGCATAGCCGGGATCCAGGGTGATGTACCCCGTGGCCGAACGCAGCGACGTGATGTCGAGGGCCTTTTCCCCCTCGGTGCCTTCAACTACACGGAGTTCAAACTCTTTTTCGTCGATCACCAGTTTCGCTGAACTCATATGTTCTATCTCCCCCCGGTGGGTGACCTGGTTGAACAGCGCGAATGGGTACACTCCCTTGGGCGGCACCCCATATAAACGCACCTTTCTATGCGCAATCGATGAATGGGTAATCATGAAGCCGACAATGCCGCCCCAGCGGGGCGAACTCTAACGAAACAGCCCCCGTAATGTCAACTCTCTGGCGCGCAATGCGATAGCGCGATACGGGCATATGCACACGGGAACCCGTCGCATGGGTGTCCCGTTGCCCGGGATGAAAGTGGGCACCGCTCTGACGCGGCGTTCGCGCGTTATGCCGGGGCCTCCACTCCGAGAAGACTTGTCAACTTGCGCCTGACCTCGCCTTCGTCAAACGTGCCAAGGTAATGGACCACGCCGTCACGACCTATTAGGACAAACCACGGCGTCCGTTGGCCTTTGTACCGTTCCAAGGTCGAGCGCCCCTGTCCATCAATCGCCACGGGGCAGGTAAGGCTGTTTTCTTCTATCCACGTTCGCACGTTGGCGGCATCCGCCGCCTGGGCGCCGTCCAACGATGAGACAATGGCCACGGTCTCGAGTCCTTCGCCGCCGTGTTCTTGTTTCAGAGCCTGAAGCTTCTGGGCGATTTCGACGCTCTGGCCGCCTTCGGGCTCGACAAAGGCGAGCGCAACAACCTTGCCTTTCAGAGTCTGAGGCGAGGGGGACTGCTCGCCCACCCACGTCACATCCCAATCAGGCGCCGGCTTGCCCAAGACCTCGAGTTGCGCCAGCATGTTCTCCGCAAACCGCGTGATCTGCGGTTCAGTGGACGTTTTCGTGAGCTGGGTCAGGATCTTCGCGGCCTGGTCGTATTCACCCTTGTCTACTCGCGCCATAGCATCGAATACCTTGCCGCGCGGAATGAGGTCCTTGGCGCGCTCGCTCTCGGCATGAGCGGGTTGCGCTTCGACGAACTGCTCGAGCGTCTGCACGCCTTTGTCGTATGCGCGGTCGAGCAAGTATGCCAGGCCCAGCGCGAACATGAAGTCGCCTTTCGTGGACTGTGAGACGCTTTCGATCTTTGGCTGGGTACTCTCGAGCAACGTAACGGCATCCGCGGCCCTGCCGGTATCCGTGTACATCCGCGCAAGTTCCACGGCCTTGCTTACATTGTCCGGGGCCATGTGTACTTCTTTCTCGAGCGCAGTGATCTTCTCCAGGCGGACCTTGGCGGTCTCAAGAAGGGCCAGGATACCTTCCGGCGGCAGAGAACCGGACTCTTGGTGAAGGGGGGCCCCGTCGGCGGTGAGCACGAACAACGTGGGTACCCCCAGGATACGGTATTGCCGCGTGATCTCAGGCGCTTTGTCCGCATCGATCTTGACGGAAACGTAGTTTTCGAGTGCCTTGATAACCGTGGGGTCGGGAAATGTGTCTCTCGCCATAATCTTGCAGGGCCCGCACCACTCCGCGTATACGTCCATGAAGATGAGCTTGTTCTCGGCTTTGGCTTGCGTTTTGGCCGCCTCCAGACTGTGTACCCACTGAATACCGTCTGACTCGGCCGTGAAACCGGGCGCGGCCGTTGTCAGCAGGGCCAGACTTAAACCAATGGCAATGATAGGCTTAGGGAACAGGGCGGTTCTCGTCATGCAACTACCTCCAGTCTTTAATGGGCGTTTGAAAAGAGCCAGTATAACCTCTGTCTTCCGCCAACACGTCAACGGTTCCGGCTGCCTTGTATTCCTGTAAACAGGCATGCTGTGTATTGGGAAATCCAGCCGGGCCCGGATGCTGCCTGGTTTTCCCGGGTCCGGGCAGTATGACAGACGGGCGGGGCGCTTTGCGACATTTGGGCCGGGCTCCGGCCGGATACGGCCGCATTACAGGAGCGGGCCCGTGATTTGCTGCCCGCGTTGCGCGCACCGGGCTTAATCCAGCAGCAGGAGTCCCAATGCGCCGTAGGCCAGGAGGCGGAGAGGTCCCACAAGGAAGCCGAAAACCATGCGGAGGCCGGCAAACGTGAGGATGGTGCTGAACCCCGGGTCGTAAACGACCCATATGAAGAACATCGCGACGAGGTACGCGAGCGCCGTGCCGATAATGCCGAGAAACGTCCCAATGACAAACGAAACCAGGTAGAGCACGAATCCCACGCCCAGGGAGACGAATCCGACGTGGACCGCGCTCGTCAGCCAGTGGTATCCGGGGAGCCGATCGGCGAAGACCAAGGCGATAAAAAGCGCGGCAAACGTGGGTGCAAACATAAATACCGCTTCGAGGATGAACATCACCACTCGAACGCCGGCCTTCTGTGAACCGGACCACGCCTTGGGCGGGCCAAACATGCCGAGGCCGCCCGCGCTCCTGGTTTCAGTCTGGGCTTCCATGCCGCCGGGCGTGGGCGCCGAATCGATGAAGGTCGCCAGAACTGCGAGGACAATCACGCTGATGGCGGCGACCCACAGCCCCGTCCGAAACGCGCGAGTCTCCCGGAAATCTTCGAACCGTTTCGTGAACGAGGGTTTCTCTTCGCCCGCCTGGTCTGCGTCGTGGTCGATAACGTCGAGCTTCTGCGCGTCCGGGGCTGCGGGGCCCGGGACGGTGATTGCGGCCGCCGCGGCGGTCTCGGTGGTCGAGAGTTCCTCGCTCTGGTTGGCGCAAATGTGGCATAGAACGCCTTGGTTGGTGGCCTTCTTGTCCCAGTCGCCGCGAAAGGCGCGTCCGCACCGGGCACACTGCTCGACGCTGGGCTTCTTCACGGTTTGCCCGGGCGAAACATCGTCGTCGAGCGGACGGGTATTATCCCGGGTAACCTTGATGTTCAGCCCACACTTGCCGCAGACGCTTTCCATCCCCCACGCACTGTCGGATAGGTAAAGGCGGTGTCCGCATTCACATGTGCACAGCAATCGTCCCATACGGGAGATGATACACGTTTGGGACGGCATTTATTCAATCCTGCCAACGGGTTTGACGGTGCGCGAAGGATCTTGGCGTTTCGCGGCAATATAATGGGTGAAAAGTGAACCAGAACAGGTGGGGGATGGAGCCGGAAAGCCGCCAGTGGGAAGAACGGGCGTTGCGGGCCGCGGTGCTCTCTGGAGACGAGGCCGCGTGGCGTGTGCTCTATGAAAGGCATTTTGATGCCCTGTTCGCTCACGTTCACGCGCGAGTGGGCAGCGATCCAGACCGCGCGCAGGAAGCGGTCCAGGAGTGTTGGATGACGGCGGTGCGGCGGATCCGGTCCTTCGAACCCTCGCGGGGCAGTTTTGGCAACTGGCTTCGAGGCATCGCGGACCGGGTGCTGCTTGGACAGCGCAGACGGTGGGCGCGGAGGCAGCGTCTGGCGGAAGCAGGCCCGCGCTTGTACCGGGATTCGGCGGCGGATGCGCCTTCGGAAGCTGCCGAGCGGGTGGCCTGGATATTGGCGGGTTTGCCCGAAGATTACGCGGCCGTGCTCCGCGCCAAGTATGAGGAACAGCGTCCCGTAGCCGCAATCGCGGAATCCTGGGGCCGGAGCGTGAAAGCGGTTGAATCGCTCCTGTCCCGCGCGCGTGCGGCTTTCCGGAAAAGTTGGGCGGACCTGGACGCGGAGAACGCCTCAGACAAAGGACAATACCATGAGCATACGTGAGCGCTTCGACGAAGACGAACCCCTTCTGGAAGAGGGCGGCCTTTCGCCCGAGGCATGGCGTACGCTGCTGGCGCCCGCGGGGTTGCGGGAAGCCCTGCTGGCGCGAACGTCTGCGGAACTGCGAGCCCGCGCCAGACGGCGCCGAACACTGTTCGCGGGCGCTGTTGCGGCAGCCTATGCGGCGGGGCTGGCCACCGCGTTCGTGATTCTCGGCGGATTGCCGGAAAGCGAAGGTCCTGTCCCCGCGGTATCCGAAACGGCGCATGAGGAATCCGTACCGGAAACAGCGCCTGCACACCCGGTGTTTTCGTCCGATATGTTGAACGATCCGGAGCAGTTTGCCTTGTTGTTGGCGCGGTCGCCCCGGGAAGAGCAGGTCGCGCTGCTCAAAACGGCGGGAGACACTTACCTGAACGAGTTTGGCGAAGTGGAACAGGCATTGCATTGTTACCGGCGGCTCTTGAGTATCGAGCCGCCGGTTGGCGATACCCAATCGAACCTTGACGACACGTGGCTGTTGCGGTCGTTGAAGCAGGCGCGCCTGCAGGAGGAGCATCATGAAAACGCGGATTCTTAAACCAATGCTGGGCGCATTCTTGTTGACCCTGCTCGCGCTTGGAGCGGCCGGCCAGCCGGCCGGGCCGCCACCCGCCGTGGCCGCTCCATCCGTACCCGCTGGCCCGGCGGCGGCTGGCGCGCCATCGGCTGAGCCGCCCGCTCTCCCCGCGCCCGCAGCACCGGCCGCGGGCGTGCGCGAGGCCCCGCCGCTCGGACTACCCGTCGTTCACCCGAGTGTGAAGGTTGAGGAACGGAGTGGCGCCGGCCTCGCCTCCAGATTGCCGGACAATCTCGATGAATTGGTGGAGTTGGCGCAGCGGACCAGTCCCGAGGTCATCATCGCGGAAGCGCAGCTCCGCGAAGCCGAGGCACGGCTGCGGCAGGCCCGCCTCGAAGCCACCCAGAAGGCCATTCAATCATACCGGGACAGGAAGGTCGTGGAGCTTGCGCGCACCAATCTCAAGGAACTGCAGACAAAGTATGAAGCGGGAATATGCTCGTCGCAGGAACTCCTGGCGGGGCAGGAACGTCTTGCCGAACTCGAAGCGGCCCTGGCCAGCTCGAATGCCGCTTACGAGATGATGGCGGCCGAACGCGGCGCCAGTACTAAGATCAATATACCGCCTGTCGCGGCTCCGTGGGTCCGCGTTCCCCGCCCGCCGCTCTCCGAGGAGCCCGACAATGCGGTTCACGCCGCGTTAGAGAACCCTGTGAGCATGGAATTTCAAGACGAATCCTTATCCGAGGTGGCACAGTTCATCAGCGAATACGTGGCGGTGAACATTGTCGTCGATACGGCCGCCGACCGGCCGGTAAGCATCGCTCTGAAGGACGTGCCTCTCCGTGACGCGCTGCTTGCGTTGTCCGACGCTGGCCAGGATATCTGTTTTGTTATCCGCGACTACGGCATTTTCGCTACCACCCAGGAACGGGCCATATACATCAACGCGCCCACCATTCCCGGCACCGTCCCGCTTTGTGTTCCCGCCGAGGCCGCCGAGGGAGTAGGGCACAGGCTGCCGCCAGTCGGCGGCCCGTTCAGCGCGGTTCTGCCGAGCGCTGAGGCGCCCTCCCTTCCTGCTCCTGCGGACTCCGTGGAAGGTCAGGGGCAGAGGGTGCCGGCGTCCGGCCGATATGGCGCCGGGCGTGTGTCCGCCAACCTCGAGTGAGAGATTGCTGCAATTTCGAAGGGCGCTGAGGTTTACAAAACTCGAACCTCGTGGCCAAGTCCGATATGCCGGACGAGCCAGGCCGGCTTGAGCCGCTTGAGACAAGGAGGCTGTTGAGTCTGTCCTCGCAGGCGGAGCGGGGGGTATGGTACGATCTCCCCGGGATACGTCGACACAGCGAGGGAGCAGCCGTGACATCACCGCTGGCCAAAGGCAAGGCGGCGTTCGTGCGCTATTGGGAAGAGCGCAAACCGGTGACCATTCTTGAGGTGTGCCGGGACACCGTTGCCGTAACGCTGCCGCAAGGGCCTTTGCCGGCGGAGAGGGTGGGCGTGACCCTGGAAATTCCCACGCTGGACGGTCTTGTCTGCTACCACACCCATGTCGCTATTGCCCCCCGTGCTGGAGACGACGTATTGCTGCTCCGGCGCTCCGCCAGCGTTAAGCGGTTTGACCGGCGGGCCACGTGGCGCGTGCCGCTGCACACGCGCACCCGGGTTTCGCGCCCGGGCGAACCGCGTTCGTTTCCGGCGGTCGTGGTGGACGTGAGCGCCCAAGGCGCGCAGCTCTTCACGAGCGGGCATTTCGAGCTTGCCGAGACGATCTCGTTTCGGCTGCATCTTCCCGAGGAATTGCCCCGCCAGGTTTTCGCGAAAGTGGTACGCTCGATGGCGGAGTGCTGCGACGGGCAGGCCGCTTGCACCCTTGGCGTCCTTTTCCAGGACCTTTCCAGACCCGCGCGCAAGGCATTGACTTTCTATATCTGGAGACGCCTTCAGGAGCTTTTCCCGCGCGAAACGCACATGTTGTTCCGGAGAAGCCGCGAGAGCGAGATCGAGCTCCGCCTCGGATTGAATCGCACGCCCGGCGACAACGGGCCGCCGGAGGGGGGCAAAACAGCGATTCCCAGGGAGGGAACCAAGGAGTCGCCATGAGCCCCATGGATGGGATCTTCAGCACCGGCATCCCTGAACTGGACCGCGTACTGTGCGGCATCCGTCCGGGGGACAATATCGTGTGGGAGGTGGAGTCGATCGCCGACTACGCGAGGCTGGTCAAGCCCTTCGTTGAAACTGCGCTCGAACAAGGCCGCCGGATTCGATACTTCCGGTTTGCGCGCCACGAACCCCTCGTTCAGCCCTACGAGGGGGTCGAGGTTGTGCATCTTGACCCACAAGCGGGGTTCGAGACGTTTCTCGACGGCATCCACCAGGTGATCGAGGCTGCAGGAAGAGGGGCGTATCATATCTTCGACAGTCTGTCGGACCTCACAGCGGACTGGTACTGCGACCAGATGGTGGGCAACTTCTTCCTGCTCACGTGCCCGTATCTGTATGAACTCGATACGGTGGCCTATTTCGCGCTGTTGCGCAGGTTCCACTCGTCGTTTGCGACCGTCCCCATCTCGCAAACCGCGCAGATTCACCTTGAGGTGTATCACAGAGGCGACAAACTCTATGTGCACCCGCTGAAGGTCGATGACCGCAGTTCGCCTACGATGTACCTCTTGCACGAACTCGACGGGGAGACGGTCCGCCCCGTGTTTGAAAGCCACACCATTTCCGAGATCCTGACGTCGAGCCCGCGTTCGGCATTGGGCCTCTCGCAGTATCATTTGGGAGTGTGGGCGCGCACCTTTGTGCAGGCCGAGGCATTGCTCGAGCAGGTCCGGGCGGGCATTGCATCGCCGGCCGCCGTTCAAGCCATGTTTGAACGGCTGCTGCGCATGGCCATCTCGCGCGATGAACGCGTGCTGAAGCTTGCCGCCAAGTATTTCAGTCTCGAAGACATGGTAGCCATCGGCAAACGGCTGCTGGGCACGGGCCTCATCGGCGGGAAATCCGTCGGGATGCTGCTTGCCCGGGCCATTCTCGAACGGGCGGCCCCCCACTGGAAAGACCGCCTCGAGGTGCACGATTCTTTCTATATTCCGTCAGACGTTTTCTACACCTTCCTGGTTCGCAACGGCTGCTGGAAGATTCGTAAACGGCAGCTCAAGTCGAAAGACTACCTCGAGGGCGCCGAAGAAGCGCGCCAGTTGATCCTGGCAGGCACGTTCCCGCCGTACATCGAGAAGCGGTTCGAGGATATGCTGGACTATTTCGGCCAATCCCCGATTATCGTGCGTTCGAGCAGTCTTCTCGAGGACAATTTCGGCAATTCCTTCGCGGGCAAGTACGAAAGCGTGTTCTGCGCCAACCAGGGCTCGCGCGAGGAACGGCTCGAAAAGTTCATGGTGGCGGTCAAGACCGTGTATGCGAGCACCATGAGCAAACCGGCGCTTACCTACCGCGCACGGTTCAACCTGATTCATCGCGACGAACAAATGGCCCTCCTCATACAACGCGTGTCGGGGGGGCAGCATGGGTCGTTCCATTTCCCGCAGATTGCCGGCGTCGGGTATTCCTTCAACCCGTATGTGTGGGATCCGAACATCGATCCCAAAGCCGGGATGTTGCGTCTGGTGTTCGGGCTCGGCACCCGGGCCGTGGACCGGTCCGACGACGATTACACGCGGCTGGTGGCCCTCAATGCTCCCGAGAGACGCCCCGGCGCGGAATCGGAAGACCTTACCCGGCACTCGCAACACAAAGTGGATGCCATTGATCTGGAGAACAACACGCTCACTACAACCGATTTCAGCGAGGTCTGCGAAGAGGCGCGGAGTGTGCCCGTACACCTCTTCGCGACGCGCGACCTGCGCATCGAGCGTATGGCCCGCGAAAGGGGCATGCGGGCCGTTGCGCCAAACGTGCTCACGTTTGACGGTCTTCTGAAAAAGACCGCGTTTGTGGAACATATGCGCGAGATGCTCTCGATATTGGAGGAGGCCTACGAAACACCCGTGGATATCGAGTTCACCGCGAACTTCATTTCGGACGACGCGTACAAGCTCAACCTGGTACAGTGCCGCCCGCTGCAGATAAAGGGCAACGGACGGGAACTGGCCCCGGCCGCCAAGATCGACCCGGCAGACCTGTTGCTCGAGGTCCATGGCCCCGTGATCGGCCACAGCCGTCTCGACGCCATCGACCGGATCATCTATGTCGTGCCGTCCCTGTACGGCCAGATGCCCGTAAAGGAGCGCTATGCGGTCGCGCGCCTGATTGGACTTCTCAACCATCTCACCGAACAGAGCGACAACCCGCCCATCACCATGCTGCTGGGCCCCGGCCGCTGGGGAACCACGACGCCGTCGCTGGGCATTCCCGTCAACTTCTCCGAGATCAACACCGTATCCGTCCTGTGCGAGATTGTGGCCATGCGCGAGGACTTGGTACCCGATTGCTCCTTTGGCACGCATTTCTTCAGCGAACTGGTCGAGATGGACATGCTCTACATGGCGCTCTTGCCCACTCACAAGGGGAATTTCCTGAACGAGCGCTTCTTCAAGGGCACCCCGAGCGTATTGACGCGTCTGGTGCCCGAAGCCGAAGAACTCGAACCCATCGTGCGCGTCATTGACGTCGCGGAGTTGCCCAGCGGCCGGCTGGTGAAGATTCATGCTGACACGTTGCGACAACGTCTGATGTGCTATCTTGAGACGCCCCTGCCGGAGTGAACTTCCGGGTGGCTCGTCTCAGGGAAGTTCCAACGCGGCGGCGGTCCGCCAAAAGCTTGCAGAACAGGCGCTACCCCCATACCGCCAGCGAAAGTTTCCGGGCATGGCCGCGGATATCGGCGGGCCAGGAATCAGTGAAATCGTTGAAGCGGGCCGCATCGCGCGCATACAGCGACCTCGCGGCTTCCTCGAAACCGGGCAGGTTGCCGGCCATGGCGGCCATGAACCGGTACGTCGTTTCCTGCGCATGACGCACTTTGTCCCGCTCGATGTTGGCGCGCCGCGCTTCCTCGACAAGTTTCCGAAGCGTCACCGAGGCGCCGCCCGGCTGGCTGTTCAGCCAGTCCCAGTGCCGCGGCAACAAGGTCACTTCCCGGGCGATGACTCCCAGCCGGGGACGGCCCGGTCCCCGCGGAGCGGCCGGGTCCATCTCCGGTGTTTGGACGGCCGGCCCTGATTCCGCTGCCGATGTCTCCAGTTTCGCCAGGACGTCCGCCACGCTGCCGCGGAAGTCCACTTCCACAAGCTCACTGGTGTAATCGTCAAAGATCAGAATGGACGCTTTCTCATCCCGGTCCATGGCCTCTTTCACCTTCCCAACGACATCCGCCAGAGCGCCTGACGCAATACACCGGCTGCCTTCAAACGCCGTACACTGTTGAACCGCGTGTACCTCCATCCCGAGAGCTCCTTCTAGTTTTGCGAGCGGGAGTATATGCCCGGGTAAAACAGGAAGTCAATTTTACCCGGACAAAACTTCTGCCGGCCCCAAACACAGCGCCCGGTCTTGCCCCGGAGGTCATACCGCGACATGAGGAAAGCTCGGCAGGGCCCGAATCATGGCGGGGAATTCCGGGTGAGCTGGCGCAGACGCGCATCGTCGCCGGCAAGGAAGTCAGGGACGATGTCCATGGGTCCGCGTTCGACGAGGCCCGATAGTGTCTGGATGTTGATGTCGGGCTTCGCGGAATCCAGCGCGAGGGGAAGCCAGTAGAGGCCTTTGATAAGGCCGGCTTCGTAACCGTTCCCTGCGGAGGTCAGGCGCACCGTGCCCGGCTCGACCGCATCCAGGCGAAGCAGGGCGAGAGCATCCTTCCCTTTCGCTGCGTCGTCCATCCCGCCGCCTGAAATGCCTCCGATGGCAACAGGCATGCCATGAGGGCCCGGGCCGGAGGAAATCCCGCCCACGCCCAAGTAATAGGGGCCGTGACATGCCACCGTGCGGGGCAGTGCAATGAGCGTTTCGCAGGGCTCGCCTTTGAGCCAGCCGACGGTGAATGCCACGGAGACTTCTTTTCCAGCCCAGGGGGCGGCGTCAACAAGCCAGGGATGCCAACCGGGTTTCGTGAGTTCGCATTGAAACGCGCGATACCCGTCAACGGCAACGGTGAGGTCGATTCTGCCAACGTTCTGCTCTGTCCAACCGGGCACCCCCAGATAGAAGCTCAAGAAGACGCGCGCAAGGTCCCCGTAGCGCTCGGACTGCGGCATAGGGGGAATGATCACGCTTTCCAGCCTGGCACAGGCGGTACGTTTCGACCAATTCGCTTGTTCGGACGTTGCCAAGCGGATGACGGGGAACTGCATCTCGCTGTTACCACATGGAATGAACGCCGCTTCAGCCATCCGTTCTTCGCTTGGCATGAAACAAGTGCCGTTGACACTGACGTTCTGGAGTTTGGCAGTGGTGTTCTGGGCCGGAACCAGCGCAAACACCGCCAGCAACACCAAAGACCAGCACGTCCCTCGCATCCCACGGCCCTCCGGTTGGTCAAAGCCCCGATCTTGTCCGACTCGCTGTGACGTGGTCTCCTGGACCACGCCACTCTTGCGAACGCCAGGTCTCCCCAAAACGGATTCGATTAACGGACCGCCCTTCAATGGCCTCACGTGCGGCATCGCCCGCTACTGGAGTCATTCGGAGTTCGTCCCAGCACGTCAATCCTTCACCTCAAAACCGATTTTCCCCAGTTGGCCGAAGTCGGCGAGGTAGTGTCCGGGTTCGGCGGGGAGGATTTTTCCCAGTGCCCCGTTGGTGAGCACGTGGCCGCGGCGAATGGTGTATCCGTTCCTGACGATGTCGTTGACGGACTTGAGAAGGGTTTGCATCTGCCCGCCGGCGGCGTCGGCGCCCGTAGCGGAGTTGATGGTCTGGCCGTCGCGTGTCAGGGTGATGGCGAGTGCATCGACGTCGAGCGTGGCGGGATCGAGCGCGGTTGAGCCGACGATCATCTCTTTGGCGTTGCCGTTCCATGCCGCAGTGTCCACTGCGGTTCCGGGCTGTTTTTCCTCGGTAGCGCCGCCGGGCAGTTCGACCACGGCTACGACGTGCTTAATGTGCCGCCGCAGGGTCTCGATATCCGGCACGGGTTCGGAGATGGGCGCGTTGAACCGGTATCCGATCTCGGCCTCGATATGGCGGTTGGGGTAAGCGGCGAGATCGACGACGACCTTGTCGTCGGCGCGGAGCAGGCCCGAACGCGGGACCACCCCGATGAGGGGCCTGTCAATGCCGAGCTGGGCCTGGCCTTCCCGGCCGACTACCGCCGCTTTGAATCCGCCGATCTTGTCGGTCTTGGCGAACCGTGCCACGAATTGTTTCTGGACGGCGTATCCGTCGGCAAGGGTGGCTTCGGAATGAGCCGCGCTGAGCTGGGGCATGGGCTTGCCGCTTTCCCACGCGGCGTGAATGCGCGCGGCGAACTCGTCAATCCATGCGGGGACTGCCTTCTGGGCGGCCGTTGCCAGTCCGGCCACCGCGACCAGCAACAATGCCGCGGCAAGAAAGCTTCGGGCCATGCGTGGGGACGACCTGTGGTGACCTTTGAACGGGTTCATTGGTTTTCCTCCTTGCGTCCGCGGCGCGCGGATCGTCAGCCCAGGGTGACCAGCGAGGGGTCGTAGTCGTCCGGCTTTTCGTAGCCCAGCAGGTTCAGCAGGGTCGCGGCGACATTGCTCAACCCGGGGTCCTTGACGCCGCTCATCGTGATCGTGTTGGCTTCCGAGAAATCCTTGATGATGAACGGCACGGGATTCAACGTGTGCGCCACCATGGGATCTCGTTTGCCCTTCTTTTCGGTCCACATGCAGTCGGCATTGCCGTGGTCCGCGGTGACGATCAGGATGCCCTTGGCCGCCCGCACCACGGGGAGGATGCGGCGCAGGCCAAGGTCAACGGATTCCACCGCGATACGCACGGAGATCGGCACGCCCGTGTGGCCGACCATATCGCCGTTGGCGAAGTTGAGACGGATGAATTTCCGGTCGCCCTTCCGAATCTGCGCGATGACCGCGTCGGTGATGTCGGCGGCTTTCATCCAGGGCCGTTGATCGAAGGGGACCTTATCGGAGGGGACCTCGTCGTACTTTTCGAATCTCGCGTCGATGTAGCCCGAATTGTTGCCGTTCCAGAAATAGGTAACGTGCCCGTATTTCTGAGTTTCGGAGATGGCGTACGAGGTGACCCCCGCCGCGCACAGGTATTGGCCGATGGTCTTGTCGATGGCGGGCGGCTCCACCAGGAAATTCCTTGGGATGTGGGCATCGCCGTCGTACTCCATCATGCCCGCATAGAACACGTTAGGTACCCGCTGACGGTCGAAGCCGCTGAAATCCTGCTGCTCGAACGCCATCGAGATCTCGATGGCCCGGTCGCCCCGGAAATTGAAGAACACCACCGCGTCGCCGTCTTGGATAGTCCCGGCGGGTTTGCCGTTCTCGGCGATGACGAAACTGGGCAGATACTGGTCGGTGACGTCGGGATCTTCCGCATAGTATGTCTTGACGGCTTCGCTGGCCGAGGCAAACTGCCGGCCTTCGCCGAGGACGTGGGCTTTCCAGCCGCGCTCGACGACCGTCCAGTCCGCGAAATAGCGGTCCATGGTAGTGACCATGCGGCCGCCGCCGGAACCGATGCGGTAGTCTTTTCCGTCTTTGCTCAGGGCCGCCAGCCTGGCCTCGAGGGGCTCGACATAGTCTAGGGCGCTCTTTTCGCCCACGTCACGCCCGTCCATCAGGGGATGCACGCGCACGCGCGGCATGCCGTCGTGGGCGCAACGATCGATGAGGGCGTACAACTGCTTGATGTGGCTGTGCACGTTGCCGTCCGACAGGAGTCCGATGAAATGGACGGTCCCGCCGTTGGCCGCACGCTCTTTTATGGATTGCCACGCCGCGCCGGCGAAGATTTTGCCCGATTGGATTGCTTCGTTGACCAGGCGCGCGCCCTGCGAGAAGACGCGGCCCGCGCCCAGGGCATTGTGCCCGACTTCCGAGTTGCCCATGTCGTCATCCGTGGGCAGTCCGACCGCTTTACCGTGGGCTTTCAACTGCATGTAGAGCGGTTCCTTGAACAACTCGTCCAGAACGGGGGTATACGCCATGTGCACGCCATCGGATTCGTCGCGTTTGCCAATGCCGACGCCGTCCATGATGACCAGGACCACCGGGCCGGGGAACGCGTTGTATTTCGCCAGTTTCTTGAGACTCAGTTTGCTCATCGGTCTTCCTTGATTTCAGGGGTTGGGGCCGGGATGCGCAAGTTTACCGGGTACGGGGGGGGCGATCAAATCGAATGGCGGAGATAAGCGCTTGCCCCCGGAAAAACGGGATTTACATAGCCGCTGGGGCACGGCGCCCGGCGCATATCCCGGCCCTCTGGCCTTTCCGTCAATTCTTGAATGACTCAAGAGCCTGTTTGAGCGCGGCGAGCATCTCGGCGCGATATTCTTCGCCGGGCTTGTCGATGTGAAACACCTTCATGGGATGCCCCACGCCCACCGGGCCGACGGTTGTGCGTCCCGATGGCTCGACCTGAACCCCGGCTTCGCGAAAAGAGCAGGTCGTGCAGGAACGGCCCGCGGCGTGGAGAAACGCTCCCGTGCACCACATGCGCCGTTCCTGTTGCCAGATGCCGCGGCGCACGTCATCGGGAATGGGTTCATCGAGGGCTTTGATGGGGTCCTGCTGGGCAGGGTCGGCCTTGGTGAGGGCATAGGCGAAAAAGCGCTGGATTTCGGGGGCGGCATCATCGAGGGCTTCGGCATGAGTGAATTGCCAGAGCGATTCGTAGCCATCCACACCGAAACAGGGCACCAGGTATATCGGGAGACCGCTGTTCAGAACACGGACGTAGGCGTGGGGGTCGATCTCAACGTTGTATTCCTTCTCGCCGCCCGAATGGCCGGCGTTGACGTAGAGCCGGGCGATCTTGTCGCGGCACAAGCCTTCGTTGCGGTTCAGGGCGGCCGCTACGTCGCGGAGGCTGCCCGTCGTGAACACGGTGATGGGTTCCGGACTTTCAGCGAGCGCCCGAAGGATGAGGCCGACTCCGCGCTGAGCCTGTTCGGGCTGGCCTCGGCCCGTATCTTCCGGCGACGCCAGGCATTCGACCAATCCTGTCGCGAAGGGGACTTCCCTGCCGGTCAAATGCATCATTTGCCGCAGCGCGACGAGCCCCGGCCGGTCCTTGCCGATCGGCCCGAGGTCGAAAACCACTCCGCGCAGGTCGAATTCCGGCATTCCGAAAAGCGTTGCGACATCGAAGTGGTCGTCGGGGTCGGCGTGGGGATGCAGCAGGTCGGTGGTGTATAGGAGCGGCACCGCCCCGCTGACGGAAGCCGCTAACCCGAATGTTATCGCGGCCAGTAACCCATGTATCTTGCGCATGATATGTTTCCTTGCAGGTTGGCCGCGACTATGCCGTATTTGCCGCCGCATATCAACCGTTCGCATGCGTCGGGGCATTCAGGGAGCGTTGCCCCCGAAAAGTGTTTCAAGAGTCGACAGCGGTGGTCTGAATTGAGGCACGGGAGTCTCGTATAAGTCAGATTGGTGGATTGCAGCGCCTCGCCCGATCTCGCTAACTCATTGATTAGAATGATCTTATGGTTATTTGGCTTCTTTGGCACGCATCCTGCGTCAAGCTAAGTAAAAAGGTCCGGTCACGTGTATTCAAAGCCGAAAAGTACCCTTTTCGAGTCCAAGAGGACACATGACGGAAAAGGAGAAGAGATTATGTGGCACAAAGCGAAACGCATTTTGCTGGCCGCGGCACTTGCGGTTGCAGTATTGGGAGTTTTTGCGGTACCGCTGCTCGTGTTCGAGCCGTCGAGCAACGCCGTTTACGGCGCCGACACATCCGAAGCTATCCAAACGCTTAAAGACTTCGGCGACACCTTCGCGCAGGTTGCGGAAACCGCCTCTCCGGCGGTGGTGTCTATCCAGGTGACCGGCGAGGTCACATCACCGCAGATGCAAATGGGGGATTTTCCGAACATGTTCCCCGATGACCTGTTGGAGTTCTTTTTTGGTCCAAGGGGATTCGGCCGCCAGCTCCCGCAGCGCAAGGGACAAGCGCCCGAGGGCCGGCAGTGGCCTCGGGAAGTTCCCATGGGCCAGGGCAGCGGGTTCATCATCGACCCGGACGGTTACATCGTGACGAACAACCACGTTGTGGGCGAGGTGGACGGCGCGAAGATCACCGTAAAGCTCTCCGATGGCCGTGAATTCGAGGCCAAAATGGTGGGCAACGATCCGAAGACCGATGTGGCTTTGATCAAGGTCGAGGCGGGTGGTCTCCCGTCGCTCCGGCTCGGCGATTCCGACGCGACTAAAGTGGGCGAATGGGTACTGGCGATTGGCAACCCCTTCGGACTTTCGCACACGGTCACCGCGGGCATCGTCAGCGCTCGTGGGCGCGGCGACGTGGGCATCGGCGACTCCGCCGATTTCTACTCCGATTTCATCCAGACCGACGCCGCGATTAACCCGGGCAACTCGGGCGGTCCTTTGATCAATCTTGACGGCGAAGTGGTTGGCATGAACACCGCGATCTACAGCCGGACGGGCGGCTCGATGGGCATAGGGTTCGCCATTCCCGTCAACATGATCAAGTACGTCGAGACCCAGCTTCGCGATAAGGGCACGGTTACCCGCGGGCAACTCGGTGTGGGCATTCAACCGCTGACCAAAGAACTTGCCGAGAGCTTTGGTGTCGATGAGGGGAAAGGCATCCTCATCGGGCAGGTCATGGAAGGTACCGGGGCCGACAAGGCGGGCCTCAAGCAGGGCGATATTATCGTCGAGTACAACGGCCAGCCCGTCGGCGACCTGAACTCGTTCCGAAGCCGCATAGCCAGTACCGCGCCGGGTACGGACATTCAGTTGGTGGTGCTCCGCGACGGCAAGCGCATTGAGAAGAGCGTCACCATCGGCACGCTGGACGAAAAGGCCGTGGAAGCGGCGGCGCCTGGCGGCGGCCCCGGCGGCCCCGCGAAAATCGAGAAGGACATCGGGGTCACGGTCCAGAATCTTACGGACGACGTGGCTGCCGAGCTTGGCTACGAGGGCGAACAAGGCGTGGTGGTGAGCGCCGTCGAGCCCGGAAGTCCCGCGGAGATGGCGGGTATGCAGTCCGGCAACCTCATTCAGGAAGTGAACCGCACGAAGGTCAGCAATATCGATCAATTCCAGGAGGCCATGGAGAAGGCGGGCAAGAAAGGAACCGTGCTTCTTCTGGTTTCCGATGGTCAGTATTCACGCTATGTGGCGTTGCGCCTAGCGAAATAGTGGAAGGCTGCAGTCTGTAGAGGCTTCCTCCCAACCCGTCAGTCCCCCCCTGACGAAGGGCGGCCCCTCCCCCCGGGGCCGCCCCCTGTTTTTGCGCCGTTGAGCCCCCTCCGAAAAAGCGCTAAGATTATCGCGGTGGAGCAGCGGGTGTGAACCAGGAGCTAAGAAGCCTCGTGGGTACGGAAATCGAACGGAAATTCCTTGTGACCAGCGATGCGTGGCAGGAATCCGCCTTGGACGGGGTCTCGATCCTGCAAGGTTACATCACGACGGGTCCGCCCATAGCCGTGCGTGTGCGTCTTGCCGGAGAGAATGCGACTCTGAACCTCAAGAAATCCACCGTTGATATCGCGCGCGACGAGTTCGAATACCCCATCCCCATTGGCGAAGCCGCTCAGTTGCTGGGCCATTTCTGCGTGGGTCACGCGATCCAGAAACGCCGTTACAAGGTCGACTACAAGGGGTTCACGTGGGATGTGGACGTTTTCGAGGGTTCGAACGAGGGTCTTGTTGTAGCCGAGATCGAGCTTGAGTCAGAAGACCAGCCGTTCGAACTTCCGCCATGGGTGGGGAAAGAAGTCTCCGGCGATCCGCGCTACCTCAACACGAGCCTGTCGGTCCGTCCGTACCAGGAGTGGTAGAGGGTTCGCCCCTCGCCTCGCAATTTTCCGGCGTTGCGCAGAAACCTCTTTTCCGCGGCGCACGATTTCGGTATGATCCCGCCCACTGTCGGCCAAGCGGGCAGGGTGTGCGCATCGGGGACGACGGTCCGTGGGCCGAAGCACCTGGAGACGATGGAAGAAAGAGAGGAGCACTATGTTCGAGAATCTGAAAATGGCGCCGCCGGACGCCATTTTGGGACTGACCGCCGCATTCAAGGAAGACCCGAATCCGCGCAAAATCAATCTGGGCGTGGGTGTGTACCAGGACGCGAACGGGAGGACGCCGGTCTTGCCGTCGGTGCAGGCGGCGGAGGAGCGGTTGCTCGATGCGGGTCCGATCGAGGGGTATCTGCCCATCGATGGAGCTCCGGATTACGCGTCGCTGGTGCAGGCTCTTGTTTTCGGCGCTGGCCACGGGGCCGTTTCGGAGAAGCGCGCGGCCACCTCGCATACACCGGGCGGCACGGGCGCGCTCCGTGTCGCGGCTGATTTCATCAAGGCGGTATTCCCCGGAGCGAAAATCTGGATGAGCGAGCCGACCTGGGCCAACCACGGGAGCATTTTTGAAGCGGCCGGGGTCGCCACCGCCATGTATCCGTACTACGACGCCGCCGCGCACGGGCTCGCGTTTGACGCGATGGCAGCGGCGCTGACACAGGTTCCGAGGAACGACGCGGTGCTGCTGCATGGCGGCTGCCACAATCCCACCGGCGTCGACCCATCGGCCGAGCAATGGCAACGGCTTTCCGAGCTGTGCGGCGAGGCCGGCTGGTTGCCCTTCTTCGATTTCGCCTACCAGGGCCTGGGGGAAGGGCTCGAGGAAGACGCCGTTGGCGTTCGCACGTTCGCTGTGCCCGGCCGCGACATGCTGGTTGCTTCGAGTTTCTCGAAGAATTTCGGACTGTATTGCCAGCGCGTCGGAGCACTCACGCTGGTGGGGTCGACGGCGGAGGCCGCGAAGACAGCCCAGAGCCACGTCAAGCGGTGCATCCGGGCGAACTACTCGAATCCGCCCGCCCACGGCGCGCGTCTTGTGGTGACCGTGTTGAGCGATCCCGAGCTGCACAGCAGGTGGGAACAGGATGTGAAGGACATCCGCGACCGCATCAATGCGATGCGGGAGCTGTTCGTGGAGACCCTCAAAGCCAAGGGCGTGCGCCAGGATTTCTCGTTCATCAAGGAGCAGAAGGGCATGTTCTCGTTTTCGGGGCTCAGCAAGGAACAGGTGGACGTGCTCCGCGAGAAGTATGCGGTCTACATTGTGGGTTCCGGACGGATCAACGTGGCGGGCATGACTGAATCGAATATGGATTATCTGTGTGCCGCTATCGCGGATGTGCTGTAAGTTCTTGGTTTTGACGCCGGGCAATTCGTTCTGGCGCCCGTGCCTGCGATATAGTGTCGGGTGCCGCATGGCGCCAATGTCTGCAACATGGTTTATATGAGGGAACTGAGATGACGCTCGCGATTGTCGTTGCCGCTTCTGCTCTTGCCGCCGCCAATGTGCCTGTGCCGGAGGGCGGTTTCCCCGTACAGATAACAGGTCCTTGGACCATCGAGATCGGGCCGGGCAAGGCCGACACGCCAGCGGGGGTGCGCGAATTGTCCCGGGGCGTGCCGCTGAACATCGCCCCCGTCGAAATGGTGCAGGTGCGCGCCGAGGAACACAAACCGCTGCCGGTATTCAATCCCAATACCGGCAATTGGAGGCGCGGCGACAAACTGCGGCAGCTTATCGCGGAAGAATGCACAGGCACGGGGCTTGTCGTGCCGCCGAGTATCCGAATCACGCTGGAGCCGAACGGCGCTGAAGCATTGGCGAAGGACACTGACTACATTGTAGACGCTTTTTGGGCGCAGATCGGCCGTATCGAGGGCGGCGGCATTGGTCCCGAGCAGGCCGTCTACGTTGATTACGATTATTACCCCACGCGCCTGGACAGCATCTTCGTGGACGCCTCCGGCAACGTGCGTGTGGCGCCGGGAGAACCGGGCATCGGAAATATTTACCCCCCCGAGCCGGGACCGGGCGAGGCAGCGGTGTGCACTATCTGGCACAACGGCATCATGGACGGTCTGCAGCCCGAGAACGTGTTTCCCATCGAGTTCGCGGCGAAACAGGCCGCCGCGCAGACCGTAAGCGCGGCCGAACAGTTTCTTCCCAAGACCCTGGCCAAACTCCGCAATGGCGAGCCGGTGACCATCGTCGCGTGGGGCGACAGCGTCACCAATGGCGGAGGCGTCAAGGCCGGCAAGCAGGACTTGTGGTATCAACAACAGTTTGTGACTCGGTTGAGAGCGCGTTTTTCTCAATCCGAGATCACCCTCCACACGGCGTCATGGCCGGGCGGCAACAGCGGCGGCTACATGAGCGCTCCGGCTGGCGGGCAATACGATTTCAAACGGGATGTGCTGGACAAAAAGCCCGACCTTGTCACCATCGAATTTGTAAACGATGCCTACCTCGAAGGCGATGCGTTGAAAGAGCATTATGGCAAGATTCGCGACGCGTTGCGGGCGATCCCGGCGGAGATCATTCTGATTACGCCGCACTACGTGAGGCAGGACTGGATGGGCGTGAGCACCGTCAAGGTGGATGAAGATCCGCGCCCATACGTGCGGGGGTTACGTGTTTTTGCCGCCGACAACGGCATCGCGGTGGCCGACGCTGCCAAGTTGTGGGGCGAATTGTGGCGCAAGGGCATCCCGTATCCGGTCATTCTGGCCAACGCCATCAACCATCCCGACGAACGAGGCCACGAAATGTTCGCCGATGCCCTCATGGCAGTGTTCCCGGAGAAGTGACAGCGGTTCTACTTCGAAGCAGGCAACGTCATCATGGCCAAGAAAGACACCAAATGCATCGACACCTCCCCGCCATCCGAACCTCTGCGGTCGCAACCGTTTGCTGAACTGGCCGCCCGGTTGCCGAAAGATCTGCCGAAACAAGGGCAACAACCGCAGCGGGACCCCGCCAAAGTAGAGATCATTCGTCCCCGGAAATGGCCCTATCAGGTCGCGCGCACCCGCAAAGGCGGTTACGACCTGTCCTTTGAAAGCCGGGCCAAGGGTAAAGGCGTGACGGTTCTTCGCGGGGTCTCCGGCGACGCGGAAGCGCTTCTGGCTGAGCTCAAGAAGCGGTGCGGGGCCGGAGGAACCGTGCGCGAGGACGCCATCGAGATCCAAGGCGACCACCGCAAGGCCATCGAGTTCCATTTTCGCGAACAGGGTATCTGAACCCGAGACACTGAGAGCCAGGCCGGGCAGGGGCCCAAAGGGCCCGAGAGGAATAGAAGCACGCTGCGCCGTACGGGGCTGGCGCACATGCCGTTTTTGCAGCGCCGGCGGTTATCTATTGCCCGGTCCGAATGTCATGGTGCGATGCTTGACGCGATGTCGATGAGCTGCAGGAGTTCCTCGACGACCATGCGGCGGTTGGTATCGGCCTGGTAGATGCCCGAGACCTTTTCTCGGGCCTTTGCGATGTCTCCGCATGCCTTTCCGCGCGCGATGAGTTCGCGGCACAACGCGGGCATGGGCCCCCAGTTGCCGCATTCCACGAACTTGTCGTTGAGGAACACGAACTTGGGTATAGCTTCGCCGCCGTTGGTAAGGAAGCGCGCGAAAACATCCGGGTGGTCCGCGCGATGAATGTAGCGTACCTGGAGGTTCGGAGCGGCATCCGCCAGAGCCTGTAGCACAGGCACATGGCGCACCACGTCGCCGCACCAGTCCTCGGCTATGGCCACGACGTGGACGGGGCGCGCCAGTCCATTCAGGAGCGCCTTGGTGTGGGGTTCGAACTCCTGGCCGGCCCGCAGCGCTTTCATGGTTTCCTGACGGTCGGGGTTTTCACCCCGTTTCAACCAGTCTTCGAAGTTCTTGCCGGTGGCAAAGATGGACTGCCAATCCAGGACGGGTAGAATTGGAGGTCTTGGCATGGATTCAGCTCCTTCTGGTCGCGGTCTTCTTGACAGGGTTGCATGCGCTGCCGCAAACTACCCTTCTTGGGTCTATAACACACGCGGGCAGCCCATTTGATTCCCGAGAGGCGGCGCGGGTGCGGGTGCACAGCTGTCCGCCGCCACGATGGAATAGCGTGGTTCTGGGTGATTGTTGACGCAGGAGGGCTGTTTCCGCGTACTTCCCGCGTTGAGCGGGTTTCAGCCTGTCCGAGGAGATGTAATGAAGATTCTGCTTGCTACCCCTCGCGGTTTTTGCGCAGGAGTGGAGCGTGCCATCAAGTGTGTCGAGCGCGCTCTGGAACTGTATGGCGCGCCCGTGTACGTCTTGAACGATATCGTCCACAATGAACACGTGGTCAACGAGCTGCGGGAACAGGGGGCCGTGTTTGTGAAACGGCTCGAGGATGTGCCGGCTGGCTCGCACTTGCTGTTCAGCGCCCATGGAGTGTCGCCGTCCCGCTGGGAAGAGGCCAAAGAGCGGGGCCTCGATGTCGTCGACGCTACCTGTCCGTTGGTGGCCAAGGTGCACAACGAGGCGCGCCGGTTTGCCGATAAGGACTTCACGATCATCCTGGTTGGGGAACCCGGTCACGACGAGACCATCGGCACCATGGGTTGGGCGCCGGGGCATATCATCCGCGTGTTCACTGTCGAAGAAGTGGAGAATCTGGAAGTCCCTGATCCGGAAAAGGTTGCTTATGTGACGCAAACGACCTTGAGCGTCGACGATTGCAGCCGGGTCATCGAGGCCCTCTCGAAACGCTTTCCCAAGATCGTGGGTCCCCGTTCTGGCGACATCTGTTACGCAACCCAGAACCGGCAGGCCGCGGTGAACGCCTTGTCTTCGCAGGTTGATCTTGTTCTTGTGGTGGGGGACCGCGCCAGCGCGAATTCGACGCGTCTCGCCGAGGTCTGCCTCGCCAAGGGGATCCCCGCCTACCTCATTTCGTCCGCGGAGATGATTCGTGAGGAGTGGCTGGAAGGGGTTGAATCCATCTTGCTGACTTCTGGCGCGTCGGCTCCCGAGCGGCTGGTCCAGGGAGTCATCGAGTTCTTCAAGTCCCGCGGCCCGTGTGACGTTGAAGAAGGAGAGGTGGTTCACGAGGACGTGCATTTCAAATTGCCGCCCGCGATTGCGTAGGACCGGAGGATTGCGCTCCGACAACCGGTGACGCCCGGCCCGGAAAACCATGCGTTGGCGGTTTCACCAGAAAACCGCGTAGAACAACGCCACGCCCGCAATGACGGCGATACCCGCCGCCAGCACCACGGGGGAGAGCCGCGTGTCAAATTCCTGGCGGACAGGCAACGCTTTCGGCTCTTTCAAAGGGGCCACGAGGGTAATCCCGGTCATAATCGCGATGACAAGACCGAAGGTGAGCGCCATCTGGTTGAGATAGGCGAGCCGTTCTCCCCAGACGAAGTCCAGGATGCCGTAGATGACGGGACTGCCGAGCAGGGCCGCGACGCCCGCGGCCCCGGGCGCGCGATGCACGGCAAAGCCAAATACGAACGCCGCCAGAATACCCGGCGATATGTAGCCCTGGAACTTCTGGATGAAGCTGAATACGCCGCCGAAGCGCGGGTCCGCGAGGATCGGCGCCACAAGGCACCCGAGTACCACGCACGCAAGCGTCGCCGCGCGGCCGATGAAAACGAGGCTGCGCTGAGACGCGTTCTGATTGAGGTGGCGTTTGTAGAGGTCCATGGTGAAGATGGTTGATGCGCTGTTGAGCATGGACGCGAGGGAGCTGATGACCGCCCCCGCGATCGCCGCGAAGATAAATCCGCGCAGACCCATGGGGATCAGGTTGCGGATAAGTATGGGATAAGCCTGGTCCGCTGTCTCCATCTGCCCGCCGTAGAGCTGGAGCGCCATGATGCCTGGGAATACGATGACGAAGGGTACCAGAAGCCAGAGTCCCCCGGCGAAAATGACGCCGAGCTGCCCCTGACGCAGGTTCTTGGCGGCGAGGGTCCGCTGCACGATGAATTGATTGAGGCCGCAGTAGTAGAAGTTGGGTATCCAGATTCCGGCCAGGAGGCTGGTCCACGGCAACTCGGGATGGTCGTGCGGCAGGATCATATGAAGACGCCCGGCGCTTCCTGCCAGGAATGGTTCGACGCCGCCGATTGCTTTGAATCCGAGCACCATGGTGATGAATCCGGCGGCGAGCAACGCGCCTCCCTGGAACAGGTCGGCCCACGCCACCGCCTTGAGCCCGCCCCACACGGTGTAGAGCGCCGCGATGCCGCCGATCAACCAAATTGCGTAGTGAAGCTCGAGACCAAAGATGGTTTTCAGCGTGATGCCGCCCGAGTACAGCACCGCCGTGATGGTCACGGTGACGTAGATGATGACCGTACACACCGCCATGAGAGCGCGGGCGAGCGCGTTGTAGCGGTACTCGAGGTACTCGGGCATGGTATAGAGACCGTGGCGCAGAAGCCGGGGCAGGAAGAAGAAGGCGACGAGGACGATCGCGACCGAGCCGGAAAGCTGCCAGTTGCTGACAGCCAGGCCGACAGCGCCCGCGCCCTGGCCCGCCATGCCCACAAACTGTTCGGTCGAGAGGTTTGCCGCGACAATCGAGAAGCCGATAAGGGGCCAGATCAAACCGCGGCTGGCGAGAAAGTAGTCTTCGCTGGTCCTCTCCTTCCTGCTCTTGTACATGCTGAAGGCGATGACCACGGCAAAGAATCCCAGAAAAACGGCGATGTCGAGAACACTGAGCTGCATGTGCCTGTTCTCCCCTTGTTCCCCGCGCCCGAACCGTATTCTACTTGGCGGGGCGTACCCGGAGCAGTTCGACGCCCAGACGGCCGACTTCGACGCTGAATTCTTCGTCGAATTCGCCGAGGTCCTTTTGACGCCACACGTCGCGCACGGCTTGTCTGCCCTCCAACTTGAGGTCTTTCCATCGCGCGGTCACGGTTTGCGCAATCTCCGACCGATTGAACAGTCCGACGGCTGCCGAGCCGTCCTCGAGCTTCTTTTCCCAGACCTCCCATTCCTCGCCCTCGATGACAGGATAGCCCTGGTCGCCCAAGGGGTCTTGGTTGATGTCAACCACCTCGGGATTGCACAGTACGTTGAGCGTGAATGCATCCAGGCGGCTCATGTCGCCCGTAAAGAAGAGCGGCGACGCCATCAGCACCCAGAGCGACATGTAGGAGTACTGCTGGTTGGGCGTCAGCGGGCACGGGGCGGGTTTCCAATCGCTGAGCCTGCTTCCGACGACGCCGAGCAGAAGGTAGTCGGGGTCGTTCCAGGCGCCCGGGTGGGCATATTCGCGGAAACCGGCGTTCCGCTGGGCCACGGCGTGATAACGGTCGAGTTCGAAACCCAAATCGCCCGCCGTGCGCCAGCACTGGCCGCCAACCTCCTCGCCCCATTTCCACACGTCGCCCATGCCGTACTGGCAGAGGTTGAGCACGATGTCGCGGTCGAGCGTTTTTAGAATGTCCCCCATCAGGATGTACGGTTTCTTGAGTTCCTCGAGGCTGTCGTCCTTGGCGACCTCGGAATACGAGCACCAGTCGTACTTGAGAAAATCGAAACCCCAACGGGCGTAAAGTTCGGCGTCCTGGCGCTCGTGCCCGTAGCTTCCCGCGAACCGCCCGCAGGTGAGGGGGCCGGGCGAGGTGTATAAGCCTGCTTTCAATCCCTTGGCGTGGATGTATTCAACGAGGGCGGGCATATCCGGGAAATACGAGTTTGGCAGCATGTTGCCGTTTTCGTCGCGCAGGGGCCCTACCCGGTTGGGGTCGGCGTGTTCCGGGGCGTTCATCCAGCAATCGTCGATGTTCACGTAGTGGTAGCCGGCGTCAGCCATGCCCGAGGTGACCATGGCGTCCGCGGCCTGCCGCACGATCTCGCCGGTGATGGTCTGGTAGAAGGTGTACCAATGGTTCCATCCCATGGGCGGAGTGAGCGCCAGTTTGCCGCCGACGACGATGCGGAATCCGCGCTCGACCGTCCCGCGGCCGTTTTCGGCCACGAAGGTCATGTCGTAACTTCGGGGCGTGCGGTCCGCGATCGATCCGGATATGATGCCCTGGTTCTCATCAACGGCGAGGCCGCCGGGCAAGTTCTGGACTGCAAACCGCATGGGCCGGTCGCCGGTCGCCGGGATGCGGTAGATGAAGGGCGAGCCCGGGCGCACGCCATATACCCGCGTGCCATTGATGCGCGGCTCGTTCGGCGGCGCAGGTGTGCGGATGACTTGTTCTTCCTGGGGGCGCGGGACGATTGTGGGAGCCGCGCCCGCAACGGTGAACCGGGCGTCCGCCCAGTCCACGTGGTCGTAGCTCTGGTCGTCGCCGCCCTGGCCCATGACCAGAACGAGCCGCTTCGCTCCCGCGATAGCGAGGTCGATTTCGACGGGCGGCTGGCCGCCGCGAAGCACGCCGCTCTCGAAGAGCTTCTTGTCGTCGCTGTAGATCTTGATGGTGATGCTGCCGCGGTTCAGGGTCTCGTCGTCGACGCCTGCCACGGCCTGAAACCGCTCGGCCGTTCCGTCCAGCTCGACATAGATGACCCCCGGCGCATGGGAGCCCACGCCGCGGTCGAAGGTCTTGCCGGTCATCTCAATTGTGCCGCCCACGACCGACTTGCGCGCCTGGGGTTCTCCCCATCCTTGGCGTATGGGGCTGAGGTCGAGTTCGTCCATCCACAGGGTGCGGGCTTCGGCGGCGTCCGCCGCGGGAATCAGAACGGTGGTCGCATAGAGCGCAAGAGACAGGATTGCCGGCCTCATCAGATGTCTCCCTTCAAAGGTTGGAGCCAAGCGTGCCGGGGGGATAATACCGCAAATCTCACCCTGGGTCGCTATCCACGGCCTTTTCCGCTCCCTGGGCAGCCGGGTCCGAAGGTTGCTGGAACAGCGAAGCCAGCACTGCCGCATCCACGCGGGTTTGCGGCGAGAACGCGCTGGAGTTCATGTAGGCGAGCAGGCTGTGGCGCATCTGCCGGGCCACGGGGCGTTTCTCGAGGTCCGTCACGATATCTGAACCGCAGACCAGCAATCGGCCGTCTCCGACCCTTGCCTCGAACATCAGCGCGAGGCGGCGGTTCGTCACCCAGTCGTCGATCACGCGCACGATGGGCTGTAGCTCGCGAGGGAGCGCATCGACGATGAAGATCTGGCCGCCATGGACCAGGTCCCACCACTGCCAGTTGCTGTGATACTCCGTGGGGAAAGCGCTCAATGAAGCATGGCGTGGGTCGATCAACAGTCCGAGCGTGTGGGGCGCCTGGAACCCCGTCCACAGCGTGTTCCAGAAGATGGGGGACCAGCCCGCGGGCACGGGACCCGCTGCGTCCCCTGCCACCGTTCCGGGCCCGGGTACCAGGAGCACCTTCGCTCCCGACGCGAGCATTGCCCAGGTATCGTCGCCGAGCTGACGCGTGATATGGATGCCCTCGGCAGGCTCGACATCCATTTGCGGGGGGTATACCCACAAATCCCAATCGTTTTCGGCGTCTCCGACGGCAACATACAGCGCTGCCTGTTGCGGGGCGGGGAACGCGGCGAGCGGGACGCTGATCGTCCCCAGCGGAATTGCCGTGCCACGCGGAATGTCTTGGGTCTCGAGCGTTCCCTCGGCCAGCAGCGTTCCCGAGGCGTCTTCAATACGCCATTGGGGTTGCGCACCGGCGAGCGCTACCGGCCCGTAGTGCGTCACTTCCACCTCGCAGGTGAACGTCTCGGCGGTCGTATAGACGTCCTTGGCCATGCGCACGAGGGGTACGGTGGGACCGCAAAAGCGCCGGTATTCGCCGTAGGTGATGTAGCCTTTTTCGTCCCAGAACGGGTCGAGGCATCCCACAAGCGCTGTGCCTTGGCCGGGAAAATCGTGCAGGTCGAGCAGCTCGAATCCTCCTAGCCCTCTTGTGCGGAGGGCGGCCTCGATCTCCTCTTTGTAGCAAATGGCCTGGAGTTTGCCCGAAGCCATGAGAAAATCGCGGGCCAAATTTCCCATGCCGTTCTTTGTGAGGGTATCGCGGAATATCTCGAAGTTCTTGGGTTTCAAATAGCCGCTGTACTTCGGGATTTCGTCGAAATCTGGATACACGCACCATTGGCCGATCTCGTGGCTGATAACCGGCACTGTATGCAGTGCCACGAAATCGTCGTAGTCCGCGTACGAGGAAAATGGCTCGCTGTTGAACCGGCTTTTGAGCGCCTCTCCCCATTGATGCACCCGGGGGCTCGGCGTCACGTGATACTGGTTCCCGTCCGCCATTGGCCAGCCCGAAGCGCAGGTATAGAGATGGCGCGGGTCCTGTTCCTTCCAGCGCTCGACCAATGCGCTCAACACCTGCTTGTACTGTTTCCCGCCGGGCTCGTTCCCATAGGCCATGAGGCAAAACGAGGGATGGTTGCCGTACGCGCGCAGAATCCGGTCGCATTCCACCAGAATGTATGTATCCAGGTCCGGGTCCTGACTGATGGTGTGGGTCCAGAACGGCCCTTCGATCTGGAACATCATCCCCATGCGGTCCGCGGCCTGAAACGCCGCCTCGGGGGGACACCACGAATGAAAACGCAGGTGGTTCAGCCCGCACGCCTTTGCTTTGCGCAGGATTTCGAGCCAGGATTCGATATCCATCGGCGGATAGCCCGTCTTTGGAAAGATGCAGCACTCGAGGGTGCCGCGGAAGAAAATCTCCTCGCTGTTCATGGTAAAGCGCGTGCCTTTGGCCGCGAGCTCGCGCATGCCAAAGGTTGCCGTGTATTCATCGCGGTACCGGGCATCACCGGCCGTGACCTCGACGGCCGCCTCGGCGGTATACAAGGCAGGGTTGTGTTCATCCCAAAGAATCGCGGTCTCGCCGAGCTCGTAGAGGAGTTCCTGCGTGTCAAGGCGATGTTCCGAGTTCTCCACGATTGGAAATTGGAGCTTGCGCGTGATGGACGGGCCATCGAAGGCGCTGGTTCCCTCCGCGTTCTTGACGCTGAGCGTCAGCGTACCAGACGTAAAGCTGTCTCCGGGAATCCGGGCCGAGGTCCAGACCATGATGCGTGCCGAACGTTTCTCGACGTCCGGGTAGACCTCCAATCGCGTGATCGACACGGGATCTTGCATCCGCAGTTCCATCGTGCCAATAACGCCGTTCCAGTTGGACTGAGTGTTGTCTGAAACGCTGTGCGCGTTTACGCCAACATCGACCTTCATGCGGTTGTCGATGCGCAGCGTAAGCGTGTGTTTTCCCGGCGGCAGCGCCGCGGTCAGGTCGTACTCGTGGGGCGTGGACAAGCTGTCCTGCGAGCCGATCTCCGTTCCGTCAACCCAGAGCGTGGTCACCCAATGGCAGCGTTCGAGGTGGAGCAAAATGCGCTTGCCGGACCACGCTTCGGGAATGGCCGCTTCACGCTGGTACCACGCCGCTCCGACGTAATGTTTATCTGGCTGCAGCCAGTAGGGGATCTTGGCATCCGGGGCTTCCACATACGGGCGCAACAAGGCTTCAGCATGTTCGAGGGGGCGGATGGTCCCCGTCCATGGCGTGTCGATGGTGACGCCGTTGCCGTAACCCTGGGCCTGGAGACACCCCGGCAACTGGATCGTGTCGGGGAGCGGCTGCGTGAACCATTTCTCGCGTGTGCCGGCATCGCCCGGGTCGAGGAGGAACCGCCACGCGCCCGACAGGTCCAGTGTGGCGGACGTTTCTTCCCCCCCAGCCGTTGCAGGCGGCAAACACGCAGCGAGTAGTCCCAGAAGAACGGCCAAGATGCGGTTCGAAGTGTGCGGCATGACGGTCTACCTCCGTGGGGTGGTCGAACGTGCATTGTGATGAGCTGCCAACGTGATGTCAATGAGCGGCGAAATGACGTTATGCGGCTTCCCCATGACCGTCGGGCGCGGTTTGCTTGAGTCGCGCCCGAATGGTATCATACTAGCGGTAATGCTTTGCCCACCTTGGACTTCGTTTGTCTCCCCTTCGAGTCGAGCGAGGGGCGCGTAAGGTCCGGAGCGTCGGAGTGGTGAGGTGTCACAGGAACGAACAGAGGCCGTGGTGCTCCGGGGCGTGGATTTCAGCGAGACGAGCCGGATCGTGACGTTCTTGACGCCCGGCCGCGGGAAGATGGCATGTATGGCGGCGGGCGCACGGCGCGCCAGGAGCAGCCTGTCAGGCGTGTTGGATACGTTTAACCGCCTTGAGGTGGTGTTTTACTGGAAAGACGGGCGTTCAGTCCAGAAACTGGCTGAGGCGGCTCTTCTCGATGGGTATCCGCAGCTCAAAACGGACCTGGAGAAGCTGGTTTACGCGGCTTTTCCGCTCGAGATCGCATACAAGGTGGCCCAGGAGAACGAACCGTCCGAGGCGTTGTACTCGACGCTCGTCGAAGGGCTGCGTTCGATGGCGGGTTGGCAGGGCGATGTACGGACCCACGCGGCCTGGCAGGCAGTGCATTTGTTGTCGGCCGCGGGTTTCGAAATGACGCTGGCGCCGCGCGGGTCGCGGGACCGGGTTTCATTCTCGTTCGAACATGGCGTGTTGTCGCCGTCTCAACCCGGTGATAAGTGGTTGGATGCGCGGGAGTACGACGGCCTGTGCGCGTTGGCGGCAGCGCGCGGGGCGTGTCCCGACATTCGAGACAGCGGCGCGGTTTTTGCCGTGCTTCGCGGGTACGCCGTGCGGCATGTGGAGACGAGTTTTCGCAGTTTGCGCGTGATCGACCAGGTATCTGCGCATACCACGCGCCAGGAGTAACGAGGAGAAGGATTCGCCGGATACGGATTGCATGGCCATACCCCAGAAACAGATTCGCAATTTTTCGATCATCGCTCATATCGATCACGGCAAATCGACGTTGGCGGACCGGCTGCTTCAGTTCACGGGCGCGGTTGATCAACGGAATCTGCGCGAGCAGACGCTGGACACCATGGACCTGGAGCGCGAGCGCGGGATCACGATCAAGTCGGTGGCCGTTCGGTTGTATTACCGGGCGCGGGACGGACACGACTACGTGCTGAACCTGATCGACACGCCCGGGCACGTGGATTTTTCGTACGAGGTATCGCGCAGCCTGGCCGCGTGCGAGGGCGCATTGTTGCTGGTGGATGCGGCGCAGGGGGTCGAGGCACAGACTCTCGCCCATGCGTACAGGGCTATCGAACAGAACCTCGAGATCATCCCCGTCATCAACAAGGTCGATCTGCCCAGCGCCGACATCGAATCGGCTCGGCGTCAGATCGAGGACGTTGTTGGGCTGGATGCCAGCGAGGCTCTTCTGACGAGCGCGAAATCGGGCCGCGGCACGCAGGATGTTCTCGAGGCGATTGTGAAGCGTGTTCCGCCGCCTGCCGGCGACCGCGAGCGTCCGGCGCGGGCGTTGATCTTCGATGCGAAATATGATCCCTACCGCGGGGTGGTGATCTACGTGCGCGTGGTAGACGGCCGTCTCTCGAAAGAGCAGCGGATCATGCTGATGGCGAATGGCGAGCGGTATGAGATCTCCGAACTGGGGTTCATGACGCCCGAATCGCGGCCGGCCGAAGGGTTGGTGGCGGGAGAGGTCGGGTATCTCATCTGCGGGATCAAGACCCTGGCGACGGTGAACATCGGCGACACGGTGACGGACGCGTTGCGGCCGGCCGAGAAGCCCCTGCCGGGATACAAGGAGATTCTGCCTGTCGTATTCTGCGGCATGTACCCGGCGGGCACGACGGATATTCAGGAGCTGCGGGATGCACTCGACAAACTGCACCTGAATGATGCGTCGTTTAAGTATCAAGCGGACAACTCGGACGCGCTGGGCCTGGGATTCCGGCTTGGGTTCCTCGGCCTTCTTCATATGGACATCGTGCAGGAACGGCTTGAACGCGAATTCGATCTGACCCTGGTAACGACCGTTCCAAACGTGGAATACCATGTCTATATGACGGACGGTAAGATAAAGGTGGTACAAAGCGCTTCGCAGATGCCGGAGAGTGCCCGAATCGACCGGGTGGAGGAACCCTACATCGAGGTAGAGATCATCACCCCGACCGAATATCTCAGCGCCATCATTGAATTGTGCAAGAAGAAGCGCGGCGTGCATGTTCGCGTCGATTACCTTGACGCCAAGCGCTGTCTTGCTGTCTACCAGATGCCCTTGGCGGAGATCGTGCTGGACTTTTACGACAAGCTGAAGACGTTCAGCCGGGGATACGCCTCCCTCGAGTACCACATGATCGGCTACCGGGAAGGCGACTTGGTGAAGCTCGATATTCTGCTGAACGGTGAGCCGGTTGACGCGTTGTCGACGGTGGTGCACCGGGGTTCCGCGGAATGGATTGGCCGCACGCTGGCCTCGAAGCTTCGCAAACTCATTCCGCGGCAGCAATTCGAGGTGGCAATCCAGGCGGCTATCGGAAACCGCATTCTGGTGCGCGAAACGGTGAAGCCGTTGCGGAAGAACGTGACGGCAAAATGCTATGGTGGCGACATCACACGCAAACGCAAGCTGTTGGAAAAGCAGAAGGAAGGAAAGCGCCGGATGAAACGGGTGGGCTCGGTCGAGGTTCCGCAGGAGGCCTTTATGGCGTTGCTGCAGGTAGGCGACGAAGGGCGGTAATCAGCATGACAGGTTCCACTGGCAGCGGAAGCACATCGGGCACAGCACGGGGCGTTCTGGGCGGGTTGAAGAATGCGATTACTATCGTGACAGGCCCGTGGACGTGGGAGAACGGGAGGGCATGGCTAACGGTCATCGGGCTTGTTCTTGTTGTCCGCTGGCTATGGTTCGAGCCTTTCAGCATTCCTTCGGGCTCGATGGAGCCGACGCTTCACGGCGATGAACGGTTCTTCCGGGGGGACCGGGTGGCGGTGAACAAGTTTGCATACGGTCCGCGCGTACCGTTCACTAACATTCGCCTGCTCGACCTCGGCGACCCGCAACGTTGGGACATCGTGGTGTTCCATACTCCCGAGAAGGACGCGAAACACAAAGTGCTTATCAAACGCGTGGCGGGCCTTCCCGGCGAACGCGTGCACATCTCGAACGGTCTCCTGCATGTGAATGGCGTTCCCGTGCCGTTTCCTCCGGGCATGCCGGACGGGATGGAGTACACCAACGAGCTTGAGGAGTTAGAGCGCGGAGAACGCAGGTATGTTGCCGGGGAACGCATGCAGTATGGAGTGCTGCCGCAAGACAAGTACCAGGTCGTGCCGGAAGGGCACTACTTCCTGCTTGGCGACAACAGCGCACGGAGCCGCGACGGGCGCTATTTCGGGTGGGTCCCGGAACAGAATATCGTCGGTCGTGCGTTCTGTATCTGGTGGCCATGGGGTCACCGGCGTGATCTTACGGGCTTTTCGCGAACGTGGTGGGGGCGCGGCATTCTTTACGGTGTGCCTTCGTTTTTCGTGCTCTACTGGCTCGTGACAGGCTTCATTGTGATGTCGCTGCGGGTTCGTCATGGCCGCCTTGGCGGGGCCGCGGCACGAGGCGAGCACGTTCTGGTGAATCGGTTGACGATGGGACTGCGGATGCCGTTTACGCAGGCGCGGGTCGTGCCCGGGCGCTTGCCGCATCCCGGTGAGTTAATCGCGTATGCGGCTGAGCGGGAGGGACAGGCCCATCCGCAAGTCTTCCTGGGACGCGTGGTGGGCATGCCGGGTCAGAAGGTTTCAAAGAGCGGGGGACTGTGCCGTATTGACGGGCGAGACGTTGGAGTGATGCCGGACAAGGCGGCGCCGAAAGGCGACCGCGTTCCAGAAGGCGGGGTAATTGTTGTTTGGGATGCACCCGACGCCGAGGGAGAGGCGGCGCCGATGGAATGGGTGCCGCGCGAGGATATCATTGGAAACGTGTTCTCTGTATGGTGGCCATTGCATCGGGCCCGCGCCATCCGTGTGACGCCGGCGCCGTCGAAAGGGCTCGGCTGACCGGAAAGGACGTTATGGCGCGCAACAAGGGTGGTACGGGGCCGAGGGGCAGGCCAGGAAAGCCCTCGCGGGGGACGCAAGCCGCGGAGGCGGGCTTCGGCGCCTTGGTGCTGGGCGCCCTCGCTTGGCTGACAGGGGGATTCACCCGCGAAAACGCGCTCGAATGGGGGAAGACCATCCTTATCGCGGGTTCGTTGGCGCTGGCCATACGCTGGTCGCTCGCGGAGCCGTTTCGCATACCCTCGGGGTCGATGGAGCCGACGTTGCACGGGCACCCCAATTTCTTGCTTGGGGACCGGGTGTTCGTCAATAAGTGGCGTTACGGTCTCCGTTATCCGTTCATGAAGAAACGCATTTATTACGGAGACGCGCCCAAACGGTGGGACATCGTGGTCTTCAAGACGGTGGAAGAAGACGCCACGAAGAAGACGCTTGTGAAACGGATAGCGGCGTTGCCGGGCGAGCATGTTCATATCCAGGGAGGGAATCTCTACGTGAACGGTGAGCCGGTGCCGTTCCCGCCCGGCATGCCGGCTGACATGTATTACACGAACGAACTGGAGATGGGCATCCCGGAAATGGGCCACCGCGAGCACATGAAATATGGGATATTGCCCGAGGAAGAGTATTCCGTTGTTCCGGAAGGACATTACCTGCTGCTTGGCGATAACAGTCTCCAGAGCCGCGACGGCCGCTATTGGGGGTGGGTGCCGAATGAGAACCTGCTCGGCCCGGCGACATGCATTTGGTGGCCGCCCCACCGCCTGCGCGACTTCACGGGTTTCACGAAGACGTGGTGGTGGCGGAGCCTCTTGTTCGTATTGTCGGTTCTGGTGATTCTGCGGCTCTTTTTCGGCCGGAGCTGGCACGTGCGGTCGGATGCGGCCAAAAGCGTATTGCGCAAAGGGGATCATGTCTATATTGACCGGCTCGCGTTCGGGTTTCCGGTCCCGTTCACGCGGCGGCGTCTTACGGCGGGCCGGATGCCGCGGCGCGGCGAAATAGTGCTCTTCAGGAATGCCGGAGACGGCCAGTCTGAGATGTTGTTGGGGTGGGTCGCGGGTTTGCCGGGCGAGCGGGTCTTCCTCGAGGACGGTGTGCTGAAAATCAACGATGCGCCGGTTTCTGAGCCGGAGGCGCTGGCGAGGCTGCGGTTCGATGCGGCGGCCGAGCCCGCCCCGTATGGCCGGTCGCGGAGCAAGACGTACTCGGTCGTGCCGGACGGCCACTGTTTTGTGATCGGTGAAGCCGGCAATGAAGCGGCCGACAGCCGCACCCTGGGATGGATCGCGCGCGAGGACTTTGTGGGGACGGTGTCCGGAGTGTGGTGGCCTCTGACGCGTTGGCGGCGCATTCGGCCATGAGGGGATGGTCCAGGCGCGCGACAGGCGGTTTTCATGGAACAGTGGACTGAGTCGAAGCGTATCTACCAAGGGCGGATATTCAACGTGCGTGCGGGCGCGGCGCGGCTTGCCGACGGCGCCATTGCGCCGCGGGAGGTGGTCGAGCATCCTGGCGGGGTTGGAATAGTCCCTTTCCTGGGCGATCGTGTCGCGTTGATCCGGCAATACCGCATCGCCGTTGACGACACGGTGCTCGAGATACCAGCAGGCAAGCTGGAGCCTGGGGAAGACCCTGTCGCGAGGGCGCACAAGGAGTTGACCGAGGAGACCGGCTACACGGCGGGGCGTTTGGTGCCCGTAGGCGCGATCTACGCTTCGGTAGGATACACCAGCGAGAAGATTCATCTCTTCCTGGCGTTTGACCTCGAGCATGTGGGGCAGAAGCTGGAATTCGATGAACGTATCGAACTGGCGGAGTTTGCGGTCGAGGAGCTCCGGCAGCAGTTGCGGAACCATACGATCGAGGATGCCAAGACCGCCATCGCCCTCCAACGTCTTTTCGACTACATGGATGGAGGCGCGGCGGGCTAAGGCGCCCTATCCGGCCGAGTTCCAGAGGCCTGGGGCTTGTCCGCGTTCCCGGCGTCATGCATCTGTTTGCCATCTCGGGGTATCAACAATAAGCGGGCAGGCTGTTTGTAGGGTCGGCGGCGATGGAAACAGGCTGCCGCGTGGCTATCGTGAGGCGTCTTGCGCGAGGTTGTTGTGCATGAGCAGATGGTTTGCCTAAAATCGCCCTATGCTGTTACCGAGGTACTATCGACATAGCGTCATGGTGCTTGCCGCGGTGCTTGCCGCCGGGGTACCGGCGGCGAGGGCGCAACAGCAGTATCCGCCGCTTACCATCGAAGTGAGCGCGGACCACCCTCTGTTTCTGTTCGAGGCAGCCACTGTGGGCGACGGCGATGGCGCAAACGCCGCGGAACACATCGCACAGATCTGGTCGGGTCTTCCGGTTGAATTGCAGCCCTATTCGGCGCTCTGCGTGAGTGTTCAAGGCCCTGGGCTGGCGGCGCGCCACCAGCGAATGCGGGAGGTTTTGAGCATACTGCAAGAACGGCAGGTTCCTGTCGTGCTCGAGATCGCGGACGCGGACCCGCACAATGCATATCCTCTCAACCTTGCCGAGGAATTGTTGCGGGATTTTGTGTGTATCAAGGGTTTTCGCGCTCATGGCCTGCGTTTCGGCGAATACGGCGAGTTCGGTCCCGAGCCCGAGCTGAGCACCCCGAAGAATGTGCAGTGGCTGGCTGGTGCGCTCGAAACCGCCGCACGGTATGGCCGCCTCCTCGTGCTGGAGTTGGACGCTCTGGAGTGGCCCCGGCTGATCTCGAATGCTTCGTGCCAGGTGTTGTATGACAAGTGCGTGGCGTGTGCTGCCTATGTGGTTCCGGTGGCGCGTTATCGCGGCGGGCATGATATTCCGCGAATAAGCACGGTTCTTGGCCTGTGGGTCGAGGGGGCTGCTGGACAATGGGGCGTGGGGCCCACATCCGCGTGGTACGCCGATGCGCATTTGTTGGAGCCGGGTGTGTTCGGATACGGTGCGACGAACGCGGCGATGCCCTCGGGGCTGTACCGGTCCATGGTGCTCAATGGAGCCATGATTGGCGCGGCAGTGTATGTTTTGGAGCCGGGGGATGATCTCTGGTTTGGAGCCGCGCGCCATCACTGGAAGGGAGCCATCTATCCCGTTCTGCAGGAGCTTGTGGACCGGCGTCTGATCCCGCGCAAAGAATTCGTGATGGAAAAGGCGCGTGTGGCGTTCCAGCTGGAGCGCTGCCGTTCGCCGCTCGACTTTCAGCTGAACCTGCGTGACATCGATGGGGTGTATGGCGAGGGGTTTCTCGTGCGTGGGGCGTATGGCATGGAGCGTCCCGGGCAGATCGTCGAGATGTTGCCCAATTCGGGCCGGCACTATTGGATACCGATCTTGTCACCCTACGCGTCGCAGGCGTCGCTTCAGGGTTTCGCGCAAGTGGTTAAACCGGGGGAGATGGCCTCGGCCCAGGCATGGACCGATCTGCTGGACAGCCAGTATGTTCCCGATGGTTCGGGCACGGCGTCGATCTGTCGCGTGGGGCGTGCCCTGTTTATCGTGAACAATCGTGAGAGTCACCGAGAGGTTCAAGACTTCCGTGTTCCAGGGGTGCCGGCCTCGGTGCGCGCGGTCCAGGCGCGGCGGACGGCCGACGGCATCGAGTTGACGTGGCCGTTCCGGGAGTACGACTTCGCGTACAAGGTTTACCGGCGGTATGGTCCCGACGAACCGTTTCATCTTGTCGCTGGCGATGTCGAGGGACGCCGTTGGCGGGATGCACTGCCCCAGCCCGGGCAAAGAGTGGCGTACGCCGTCACGGCGCTCACGACCGAAAACGAACTTCTCGAGGGGACAGTCGATTTTGGGGAAAGCCTGGCGTTGAGCATTGTCGAGAGCCGTATCGCCGAGGAGGTGGTGGTGACGCCGTTTGCGGACGCGTTCGAGAGCCAGCCGCTTCCGGCTCCCCAGACACGGGAGCCCGCTGTCCAGGGATGGTGGCCGAGTTTTGAAGGCGTTCCTGAAGACAAGGTGGCGGTCGCGAAGACCATTGTGGAACGCATCGAGAAACTCGACCGGGCTTTTTCGGAAGAGAACTTGAACGAAGTGATGGATTTATATGCTGACGAATATACGGATGAGGAGAACTGGCATTCGCAGTATGTGCGCCGCGCCTATCAGTGGTTCTTCGAACGATATGGATGGTGCCGCATGGCACGGCAAATCCGGCGTTGGGACTTCTCGGCCTATGACCAGAGCGAGGAGGTGCGCGTGCTCCTGTATTGCCGGTTCAGCGGCGTGGCCGCCTCGGATGTGACCGGTCGTTTTGCGGGCGAAGATGCGTATTTTCCCCGGACCGACCGGGGCGAGATCTGGCTGGTATTCGCCAAGTATGACAACAACTGGCGCATCCGGATGACGCAGCCCGCGCTCCCGAACTTCAAAGACATCCTCAGCTTCTCCGCGGGCCCGTATGATGCTATCGGGACGGGTCCCGATCGCTATGCGCCCTGACAGCGGGTGTCTAATCTGCCGCGGCGAACTCGTGCTGCACCCTGCGTCCTGCCCAGATGACCAGGGATGCTCCTGCGATGAGAGTAAACGCGCCGGCCCATTGTGACCATCGGAGGAATTCGTCATCGAGCATAAGGATGGCGAGCAGATACGTCAGCAGTGGACAAAGGTTCACAACGCTCGTGCAGAATGCGGACCCCAGGCATTTCTGGGCGTAATTGAAGCTCGGGTGCGCCACCGCAATGGGCATGATGCCCGAGAACAGCGCGATGAAGGTGATGCGGGGGCCGGCGGTCACGAGATCGGCCGGGTGGCCCGCGACAAATGTGAGCACGAGGAATCCCACGGAGGTTAACAGGGCCAGCACTGCAAACATGGGGACGGGGTGCCAGGTCATGACGATGTGCTTGCTCCACACGCGGTAAACGCCCCAGGAGACGGCGGCGGTCAGCAAGAGCATCGACGATGTGTCAAGAACAGGCCGAAGCGACGACGGATCTTTCGTGAGCACGGCAACCGCTCCGAAAAAGCACAAGCTGGACCCTGACAGGAAGAACGGACTGCGGATGACCGCGCGCTCTTCGTGGAAGAAGATGAAACTGAAAATGACTACGAAGACCAGGGAGAGCATGTTGATCACCTGGGCCATTGTGGCGCTCGAGCCATAGCAGCCCGCGGTCCAGGCCCATTGTTGGAAGGTGTTCAAGAGCGCGATTCCAAGGACGGGGCGCGGGTCGCGGAGAAGGCGCAGGAACTCTTTACGGTGGAATAGAAGACATACGATGACGAGGGCAATCGCGCCGCTTGAATAGCGCACGAATGCCATTGCGAAAGGTTCGTAAGCTCCGCGCAGGAAACGAATGAACACGGGCGCCTGCGCCCAGCTTATCAGGGCGAGAGACAAGCTGAATCCGGCCAGCGTCTTGGATGTGTCGCGCATCGAATGTCGTGTGCTTGTTGATGGCAGCGCCATGACAGCCTCGTGCCTGTTCACTTTCTTCGTCAGCGGGTCAGGAACGCGGCTACCTTGTCGCCAAACTCGGCGGTACCGAGGGGTTTGTAGCCTCGTTCGGGCTTTGCCAGGTCGGGGGTGGCATATCCTTCCCGGAAGACGGACCGGAGCGCCTCCCAGACCCATTCGGCTTCTTTCGCCATACTGAAGCTCTTTTCCAGCATGAGCGCCACCGAGCCGATCATGGAATATGGGTTTGCGATGCCCTTGCCCGCAATATCCGGGGCCGAACCGTGCGAGGGTTCGTAGTAAGCCTTCTTGGGTCCGACGCAGGCGGACGGCATGAGCCCGAGTGAGCCAATCAGGCCTCCGCCGAGGTCGGTGAGAATATCGCCGAACATATTTTCCATGACCATGACGTCAAATTGGCGCGGATTGAGCACCATCGCGGTAGCCGCAGCATCGACGATGATGTGTTTCACGGTCACGTCGGGATAGTCAACGGCCACTTCGTCGGAAACAGCGTTCCACAACACGCTGGACAGAAGAACATTGCTCTTATGGACGTTGTGGAGGACTTTCTTGCGGTTGCGCGCTTCTTTGAAGCCGACGTGCATGATGTCGCGGATCTCCTGCTCATCATATTCGAGCGTTTCCTTGACATAGCGCAGGCCGTTTTCGTCGCGGCCCTCTTCCTTCGCGCCGAAATAGAGGCCGCTGACCAGTTCGCGGATCATCATGATGTTGATGCCGTTGCCCACGACCTCGGGTTTCAGGGGCGAAAACGGGGCCAATTCAGGGGGGAGAAAGACGGGACGGAAATTGGCGAAGGTGTTGTAGCGTTTGCGCAGGGGCAGAAGCGCCCCGCGCTCGGGCTGCTCGCTCGTGGGGATCTTCTTCGATTCTTCGTAGCTCAAACCGATGGGTCCCTTGAGAATGGCGTCGGCCCCATCGCATACCTTCTGGGTTTCCGCGGGAAACGAAGCCCCCGTATCGAAGTAAGCTTTGCCTCCGAAAGGGGCGTAACGCAGGTCGAAACGGACATCCGTTCTTGTCTCGAGCGCCTTGAGTATCTTGACGGCCTCGGCGGTGATTTCGGGTCCGATGCCGTCGCCTTCCAGGACGGCGATGATATAGGTGTTGTTCATGGGGACTCCTGACGGGGGCTGTACTTCACGCCCGTGTGCAATAGCCGGGGAAGGCCAGAGAATAACATGGAGACATGGGGGGCTTCCAGAATTCAAGTGCTGGGTGCACGCCAGCGCCGGGATCGTGCGGGCCCGTTTGCACACCCGCGCGCGGGTGGGGTACGATGACTGCTATGGGCAACAAACCGCATCGGGTAAACTGCAGCCGGCGCCGTGCGCGCCCGTAGGGAGTTGATCATGTTCTATTCCGGGATATCGGACGAATCCGGCCAGACCATCGACACGCAAATCAGGGCTCACAAGGAACTAGGTTGGAACCACATGGAACTGCGCCTCGTGGAAGGCGAGAACATCACCGCCATACCCAGCGCCAAGTTTGACGAGGTCTACGAGAAGCTCACTGCGGCCGGTATGAAGGCGTCATGCTTCGGCAGCGCCATCGCGAACTGGGCGCGGCCCATCTCCTGCGATCCGCAGATCGACACCGACGACCTCAAACGGGCCATTCCGCGCATGCAGCGTTTCAATTGCCCTTTCATTCGCGTCATGAGCTATCCCAACGACGCGAAGAACCCTCTGCCGGAAAAGGAATGGCGCGATGAAGCCATCAACCGCATGAAGGTGCTCGCGAAGATAGCTGAAGACGGGGGCGTTATCCTCGCTCACGAGAATTGCAGCGGGTGGGGCGGCCAGTCGGCCGAAAACAGCAACATTCTGCTCGGGGAAGTCGACAACCCGGCCCTCAAAGTCGTGTTCGATACCGGCAACCCCGTCAGCTATGGCCAGAACTCCTGGGATTATTACAATGCCGTCTATGACAGCATTGTTTACGTCCACATCAAGGATATCCGAAAAGAGAACGGCGAGGACCACTACGTGTACTGCGGGGAAGGCGACGGGTACGTCCGCGAGATTGTTGGCGACCTGCTGGCGAACGGCTACGAGGGTGGACTGTCGATCGAACCGCATCTCGCGGCGGTTATCCACACCGGGGAACGGACCAGCAATGAGGAAAGGCTCTACTCGACCTACACCGAGTACGGGCGCCGCCTGATGCAGATCGTCGAAGAAGCCAGACCGAAGTAAGAAGGCATCAAGCCGCAAGCCGCAAGACAAACAAGCCGCCCTCCGAGTTTTTTCGGGTTCCGGGAAGGTCTCTCCCTCGAATTCGACGGGATGGCGATACCGGGGGCGGAGATGGAAGTGCACGTGAGGACCGCGCACTTTCGCTCCGCAGGCCAGGTTTATCAGACACGTCCCGTTGAAGAGCTTGGCGTCGAACCCCTCTCGGAAGAGCGGTTCCAGGCGATACGCCTGCGCTATATCCCGTCGGCTATGCCATCGCCGTTGGCATCGGGGAACTCTATCGTGAAGACCTGGCTGAAATCGGAACCGTCGTAGGATTTTGCGGGATTGCCGTTTTTGTCCGTTGTGGGTACGGCTTTGGTGAACGCGAGGAGGGCGCCGTTGGGAGACCAGACGAGGTCAATCCGTTGGGCATCGCCCTGTGGCGTAAGAAACGTGCTCTTGCCGAAGGCCGGGCCGGGTCTCACGCAGGTTATTGCGACCCCGCCGCCGGCGATGCAGGCGATGGAGTTGCCGCTGGGGTGCCACCGTACGCCGGAAACCGCGCCGTCGGGAAAATACGTCGCCTGGACCGGCCGTTTCGCGGGATCGCCGCTTTGATCGGACCCGTCGGAGGGGATGATGAAGATCTGGGTGGTGCCGTCGTCCGCTTTTGCATAGTAAGCGATGCGGTCGCCCTCGAGCGTGCCGCGCACGGTGCCGCCAGCCCAGGTATGGGTCAGCCGGCGGAGCTGGAGTCCCTTGGGCGGCGACGGATAACGGTTCGCAGCCCCGCTGTCCGCGGTGGTGACATCTATGCCGTCCGGCACGTCCACGGCGAACAGGGATTCCTGGTACGACCCGTCGGATTCACGAACCTTGCCGATAAAGGCGCGCATGAGGCCGCGCCGGCCAATCCACGAGTCGTTCCGGGCTACCTCGATTTCGCCCGGCTTGGCCGTATCTTTGGGCGCGACGCGGACGAGAAGCGCAAAGTAATGCGTGGCGCCGTCCGGGGCTTTGGGGTGAGGCACCATGAACCCGATGGTGCGGTCGTACTCGGGGAGCAGGGCGTCGTCGTAGGTGAATCCGATACGCTTGCCGTCGAAGGAGTACTCGTGGCGGTGGGTGCCGCCGCGGTGCGCTCCGGGCAGCGTGTCTCGGTCGGTGGCGACGTCGCGCCGGTCGAGCCAGACGCGCTGCTGGCTGCCGTCGGCGATGACTTCCGCGCCGACGCGGTTGGTCTTGTCGTAGTAGCCGCGCTCGGGCACCTCTTCGAGCAGGGGCCCGTGAATGAAAGCCACCTTGTTGGCGACGGGGCAGAACGTGACGGCGCCGAGACCGGGCGCGGCCTCTTCCCCGATAACGGTCTTCTCCGGGCGGTAGAGAATGGTTTCCTTGCCGGTGGCAATCTCGACCATCTCGATGGTCTGGCCGTTGCCGATGCCCGAGCCTACGGTGCCTCGAGTGTCGTAACACAAGAAACGCCCGTCCGGTGAGAAGTTGTCGTTGTTGTCCAGATTGTGATTCTTAGCTGATGTTGTAATCTGGCGCTCTTGTCCGTGAGCCGGCATGAGCGACGCGCCAATGAGAAAAATGACAGTCAGAGCGATGATTCTTACCAGCATGGTTGTCCTCGTGGTTGTTTTGGCCTGAGCGAAAGTCTAGCAGCGCCGGAACCGGGATGCAACGATGCTCATTCGGCCATGTCAATGATGCCGGCGGCCAATACCAGGTCGCGGCGGTACAGGACGGCCCACTGGCCGGGGGTTACGGCGCGCTGGGGCTCATGAAACGTCGCGGAAAAGTGATCAGGGGCGGGGTCCACGGTGCAGGGCGCCGCCTTGTGACGGTACCGTATCTGAATACTGCATTCGAACGGCGCGGTTTGCGGCGGAATGCCCGTCCAGACAACGTCGCGCGCCGCGAGTGTTTTCGCGAAGGTCTCTTCGTGATGGCCCACGACCAGCGCGTTGCGCTCCGTATCGAGACGCAGCACATAGTACGGTCTTGGCGCGGCGATTCCCAGTCCCTTGCGCTGCCCAATGGTATAGTTGGTCAGGCCCGTATGGGCGCCGAGAGTCTCTCCCGTGGCCGAAACGATGGGCCCGGGGAGGCCGAACAGGCCCTGTTCGGCGAGAAAGCGGCGGTAGTCTCCGTCCTCGATGAAGCAGATGTCCTGGCTTTCGGGCGTCTCGGCGATGTCGAGCCCCATGGACCGGGCGATGGCACGCGTTTGGTCTTTTGTTTTTTCGCCGAGCGGGAACATGGCATGACGCAACTGTTCCTGGCTCAACCCCGCCAGAACATAGCTTTGGTCCTTTTCCCGGAATCGTGCCCTGGAGATGGCATATCGCCCCTCATGGCAGGCTATGCGCGCATAATGACCCGTTGCGAGAAACTGCCCACCCAACCGGCGGGCTTCGTCAAACAGCACACCGAACTTGATGCGCTGGTTGCATCGTATGCAGGGATTGGGGGTGCGTCCGAGCGAGTACTCCGACACAAAGTAGCCCAGCACGTGCTCTTGGAACGGCGCCGCCACGTCCGCGACATGGTGGGGAATGCCCAGATGTGCGGCCACGCGCCGCGCGTCTTCGATAGCTTTTGACTCAGCCTGGGAACCGCGTTGCGGCAGCAGCCGCATGGTTATGCCCGTGACTTCGTGTCCAGCGTCGCGCAGCAAGGCAGCCGCTACGGAGCTGTCCACCCCTCCGCTCATGGCGGCGATGACTTTTGGATGACTGGTAGCCATAAGGGGAATGGCCGCCGGTGCTCAGCGGCCAGCTTATGTTACGAACCGGGAAACACGCTATGCTTGCGTTCTGGGCGCTTGTTGCGGTTGCGG